>CALDEO010000292.1 GCA_937942465.1 uncultured Saprospiraceae bacterium | reverse complement strand
TCGAACTCTTGGTCTCGGTTGCGCCAGTCTTTCTCGCCATCTTCTTCAAGTATGTTGGTCCATCTTGATAGCATATTCCCCGTAAGGTGGTTAACTATAATCGCTATGGAGTTTTGACTTGTATCTGTGGTCCAGTGTATATCCGATTCTGTGAGTTGAGCGAATGTCTTGTCACCTAGTGATTTGTAATATTGTAGCTGTAATATTGCTGATTGTAGGGCATTTTCTTCCATAGTATTTGTGTATACATCAAAATACAAAAAAGCCCGATCAGAGTCAATCTGATCGGACAATATTATTACCTTTTTATGGGTAATACTAATAAAGGGTGTTGCGTATTTTATCTAGTTATCTTAGTCGATAGCTAGCTCCTATATTTAATTGAAACTGCTGTATGGTCGATGTGATATCAGTTCTTTGATTATTACCATTTACTCTCATCCATTGAGGGGACAAGGTGAGCGATATTTTATCTGTTATGTGATAGCTTGCGCTAGCGTTGACTCTAAAGCCAATATCAAATGATCGGAATGAAGCGATCTCATTATTAGTATTGAAGTCAACTATTGCTCCAGCACTATCTAGTGTTTTTCCTGCTTGTGCTGTTGTGAAGTTGAATGCAACACCAGCATTAATACCATAGTTCCATCTGTTGTAAGCCCTGTTGATGCCAAACTCCAATGGGATCGATATTCGTTGGTATGAGTTGTAATGTTGCACTTTTCGTGTCTGTATGACATTGATATTAGCAGCACCTCTTTGTTCGGCAATTGTATCTCCTGTTGACTGTTGGATCCATACTTTGAGCAATTGATCTTCCTTAAGTCTTGTAGTTGTATTTTGTTGAGTGATATCTAATTTATTCCATAATTGGGTGTATTCGATACCCGTATTTAAAGCCCATTTGTTGTGTAATCTTACCGTCGCTCCTAAGCCTACGTTAGTACCGATATGTGTATTGTTAGCAAGGTTTAGTTGATCTACGAGATCACTAGACTGAGTGTTAGAGAATGTTTGCGTAAAGCTATTGATTCCACCATATATGCTAGCATAGAAAGCAAATTGATTATTATGATCTTTTATGTGATATGTAGGCGCATTATTAAGACTTACAGCAATAGCTTTTGAGTCATATAATAAAGCTGCTATTGGTATAGATAATCTATCTATTTGGGGGGGCAAAGGCTGAGATGTCGTTAAAGTATTCGATGTAGATTTAGTAATAGAATTATCTACTTTAGAATTTTCAAAGGTTACAACTCTATCTGTATTTGCGGTCGAGTTCATATTATTTCCGAGCTCATTATTTTTTTGTTGATCCGTTGTAAGTCGTTGTTTCGATATATCGGATTTAATGGTATTTGCGTAAGCTGCAGATGTTGATTGATGTTCGATGCTCTTTGATTGGTTACTATTTATCTGATTTTCAGTACGTTGTTGATTTGATAGTTGACTATTCTGTGATTGATTATTTGGATCATTGATGTTGTTATTTGCGTAAGCTAATGAACGGTCTTGATTATTTTTATTTTCACTAACGGACTTATCCAATAGGGTAGGAGTAGTTTGTGAGATATGTATATCTGTGGACTTATCTATCTTATTAGTAGCTACTAGTGACGGATCAGTGTATTTCTTGGTTTGATTTTTTTCTGGTGTAGTGGTTACTTCACTACTCAGGTTATTATCTTTATTATTCGAGGTGATAGTGATAAATGAGAGGATGCCTATTACGATCAATACGATCACAATAGTGGCTAATTGCGATACAGGTAGGCCATTTGTCGGAGGTGGTACGATGACAGTATCTTGTTCTAGATCCTTGTTGATATCATCCCATAAACCATCGGCATCAAATCCTTCACTTGAAAGCTGTTGATCTCCAAACCTTTTTTTAAACTCATTTTCTAAATGTTCCATGTTTATAGTATAAAGTTTATGAGTAATGAATAATTGAACGTTCGCGAACCTTTATCATCTGTTAGTTGATTTTTGAGCCATTGTTTAGCTCGTGAAAGTCGTTTTCTAGAAAGTGAGCTAGATATTTTAAGTAAATCTGCTATCTCATCGTGAGAGTAACCATCGATGACAAATAGATTGAAAGTTCTAAAGTATTCGGTAGGCATTTTCTTTAAAAGCAACAGTAGATCTTCATCTGAGAATGACTCGTAATTGGTATTGCTGAAAGCAATATCGTGTTTGCCATGGTCAAGTTCGACATTAGGTGTTTTTATAACACGATCATTATAGTTAAAGCAACTATTGATAACTATTTTGGTTGCCCAATTTTGGATGGTTCCTTTTTCTGAATTGTAAGAGCTTATGTTTTTAAATACTTTTATGAAGCTCTCTTGTAGTACATCCTTTATGTAAGATTGATCACGTAGATATCTATGGGCAACGGCCCGTAGATATGGCAGTGTCATGCTATACAGTTCTTTCTGTGCTGCTCTATCATTAGAGCGACATTTTTCTATGAGTGTATTCTCTATATGCATTAAAGATATTATACCTGATAAACTACAAAATATCTTATTTATTTTTTATCCATTTTTACAATTACTGCCTCAGAGATATTTGCAACTATTAAGTTTGCGTTTTCTACTTTGTAACTGAAAAGTTAAGATTCAATACTATCAGATATTTTGAAGTTTAAATGGTATTACGAAAAAAAAATCTCTTAGATCTAGAATAAGAAAGCATATTTAACCTCGGTTAAATATGCTTTCTTTGATTAATTACTGTACTTGATACGAACCTTCTAAAGTGCATTCGTTTGCATCATATATCGTTACAGAATATGTAGATCCTACTTCGCCGATAATGCTAATAGTTGTCTCTCCAGTAGACCATAAGTAATTGTAAGGGCTTGTGCCTCCAGCAGCTAATCCATAGATTTCTGTTGAAAGAGAATCTTGTTGAATGTACATCTCAAAGTTACCACAAGGATCTGCATCTAGAGTAACTGTTATAGAAAATGTAGCAGTACAACCTTCAGAATCTGTTACAGTCACTGTGTAAGTTCCACTTTCTGTAGCTTCAATTTGTGGTATGGTCTGTCCAGTAGACCACTCATAAGTATATGATCCATTGCCGCCCGAAGCGGTAGCCCAAATGAAATTTGATAAATTATCTTGTTGTATTAATACTTCCAAACCATTGCATGGATCAGTTGACACAACATTATAGGTATAAGCAATGGCACATTCGAGTGCATCTATTATTAGTAAGTCATAATTTCCTGGCTCTGTTGCTGTTATAGAACTTGTTGTTTCTCCTGTAGACCATAGATAAGCATATGGCTCAGTCCCACCAGATACCCAAGCAAAAAGCTCTGACGATGATAAGGAGTCAATAATACCACCTACGAAACCCTCACAAGGATCCATTCCCTGTAAAATGATACTATCTGTTGCAACACAACCGTCAGCATCGGTTACAACGATAGCATTATCTACCAATTCTTCTAACTGAATACTCTCTGTGTCTTCTCCTGTCGCCCAACTATACGTATAGGGGTTAGTACCTCCTTCAACTCTTACACTGTATGTGAATTCTAATTCGGCAATAGAATCTATAACTATTGTTGCACTTAGATTACAATCAACTACAGTAGTTGGATTTTCTTCTTCCTCCTCTGTAGACGTGTCGATATTTTCTTTAGAGCATGATACAATAAGAAGTATTGCTGCTAAGAATCCGAATATTCCAATTTTAAAATTCATATTAAAATGTTTTTTTGTGGTTTAAAATTAATGAATGTCTTTATACGAGCTCGACATTTATATAGAATACACAGGATCATTCCAAAATGTGACAGTAGAGGAGATTTATTTTAAATAAATATCAAATAATATTTTTGGATGTATAAAAAAAAGCCCGATCAGAATAAATCTGACCGGGCTATATATTTGCTTTTTAGGAAGCCTTGTTTACATCATTCCTGGCATTCCACCGCCACCTGGCATACCGTGACCACCACCACCGGCAGAGTCATCCTTGATGTCACTGATGATACACTCAGTAGTCAATACCATACCAGCGATAGAGCCAGCATTTTCTATAGCAACTCTTGTTACTTTAGTAGGATCGATTACACCTGCTTTCTTCAAGTTTTCGTATACATCTGTTCTAGCGTTGTATCCGTAGTCATCTTTTCCTTGCATTACATTTTGTAATACTACAGATCCGTCAACTCCTGCATTGCTAGAGATGATTCTTAATGGTGCCTCTAGTGCTTTTTTCACTATTTGGATACCCATAGACTCATCTTCATTAGCACCTTTCATATCTACTAGAGATGCAATACTTCTTACAAGTGCTACACCACCACCAGCTACGATACCTTCTTCTACTGCTGCTCTTGTTGCATGTAGGGCATCATCAACTCTATCTTTTTTCTCTTTCATTTCGACCTCAGTCGCAGCACCTACATATAGTACAGCTACACCACCTGATAACTTAGCTAACCTTTCTTGTAGCTTTTCCTTATCATAGTCAGATGTTGTTGTCTCGATCTGAGATTTGATCTGGTTGATTCTAGATTTGATATCATCTTCAGATCCGTTACCATTTACGATCGTAGTGTTGTCTTTATCGACAGTGATCTTTTCAGCACCACCTAAGTGTTCTAGTTCAGTTGCATCTAGTTTGTACCCTTTCTCCTCAGAGATCACAGTACCACCAGTCAAGATAGCGATGTCTTCCAACATTGCTTTTCTTCTATCACCAAATCCTGGAGCCTTTACAGCTACCACCTTAAGTCCACCTCTTAGTCTATTCACTACAAGTAGTCCTAGTGCTTGAGAGTCTACATCTTCAGAGATGATCAATAATGGTCTTCCAGCTTGTGCTGACTTCTCTAATACAGGTACGATATCCTGTACGTTAGAGATTTTTTTATCGTGGATCAAGATTAATGGGTTCTCATATTCAGTCACCATGTCCTCAGAGTTGGTGATGAAGTATGGTGATAGATATCCTCTATCAAACTGCATACCCATTACTTCTTCCACATATGTTTCAGTACCTTTTGCTTCTTCTACAGTGATGACACCATCCGTTGTTACTCTTTTCATTGCATCAGCGATGAAAGAACCGATTTCGTTATCATTGTTAGCTGAGATAGATCCTACTTGTTGGATTTTTTCGAAGTCGTTTCCGATTACTTCACTACTTGCCTCCAAGTGACTCGTTACGGCTCCTACTGCTTTAGAGATACCTCTCTTAAGATCCATAGGATTAGCTCCAGCTGCAACATACTTCATACCTGCAGTTACCATTGCTTGCGCTAGTACGGTAGCGGTAGTTGTACCATCACCTGCTTGGTCTGCAGTTTTAGATGCTACTTCTTTTACCATTTGAGCTCCCATGTTTTCTATAGGATCTTCTAATTCTATTTCTTTAGCTACAGATACTCCATCTTTAGTGATGTGAGGAGCACCGAATGCTTTTTGGATTACAACATTACGACCTTTTGGTCCTAGTGTTACTTTTACTGCATTAGCAAGTGCATCTATACCACTTTTCAGTTTGGCTCTTGCATCAGAATCAAAGCTTATATTTTTAGCCATGTCTATTTAATTTTTTTTGATAGTGTTGAACAATAATGGGTAAGAACTTTATAATTCTTTCAATTAGGATATGATTTAGTCTTCTAGTATTACTAGAATATCATCTTCCTTCATGATCAAATAGTCTATACCTTCAAAGTTGATTTCTTGTCCTGCATACTTACCGTATAAAACAATATCACCTTTTTTTACAGTCATCTTGACATCATCCTTACCTGGACCTACAGCGATGATTTCGCCTCTTTGTGGCTTTTCTTTAGCTGTGTCTGGGATGATGATACCTCCCTGCGATTTTTCGTTCGCCGGTGCTGGTTTAACTACGACTCTGTCATTGATTGGCTTCATCATAAAACAATTATTTTTTTCGGAATGATTAAATTATTTAAAAAATTATTACACTACTACTATATCATTGATTATGCCAATGCGCAATAGGTGACATAATATCAGTCATCATTGGGTAGGAGTGACTTTCGTCGAATATTATGTCATGTATTCAGGGGGTAGTGGTTGACATTATGACATAAAAAAAGCTCGTGACGCGAGTCACAAGCTTTATATTTTAGTAAAGTAAACGGTGTTACTTATAATTCTGAGTCTAACATGGTACCTACACCACCTGAATTCATGTTTACCATGATCGCAGTGATTATACACAATAGGAATAATGAAGCTGCAAGTCCCCAAGTTAACTTCTCAATGAAGTCAGTCGATTTTGCTGCTCCTAGCATTTGGTTAGCTCCTGAGCCACCGAAAGTACTATCTACACCACCACCTTTTGGGTTCTGGATAAGAATAACTAAAGTCAAAAGGATGCAGTTAATTGCAATGAGTATCGTAAATAATGTAATCATGAGCTATATATTCTTCTTAGTTTGATCAATTTTGGCAGCAAAGTAACTACTTTTTTCAGGAAATATCAAGCTCAACTGCTTATACATTTTCTTAGCCTTCTTATTATGTCCTTGAGCTAGTAATAAATCGGCTAGTGTTTCAGAGACTATTTCCTCTCTTTCCTGTACACTTCGCTCTGCCATTGCTCTTATCTTGGCATCTTTCTTTAGGTATTTTTTCTTTGGTTTTTTCTTCAACTCTCTTTCTGTATTTTCAGTCCAGTCGATATAAGGTATATCTCCGGTATTAGCCATTCGCAAGCTCAGCAACCATTGAGTATAAGCAGAGGTGTCATTACCGACAAGCTGCATTTTTTTGGATCCTGATTTCTTAGATTTAGACTTTTTCTTCTTCTTGTTTTTCTTTGGCTTTGATTCACTATAGTCGACTCGGTCTAGCTTACGTACAATACTCTTAGCATTGAGATCCATTATAGATTTCTTTACTTTACTACCTTTTGTTCG
>CALDEO010000291.1 GCA_937942465.1 uncultured Saprospiraceae bacterium | reverse complement strand
TGTTCTGGATCTAGCGAGTCGCTAAGTTTTAGTCAATATTATAATGACAACACAGGGAGTACCACCTTTACATTTGATGGTTTTATTGATGCATTCACGGCAGAGGCATTAGTTATACCTTGTCAGGAATATACAATCAAGCTGGCAATAGCCGATGGAGAAGATATTAATTGGGACAGTGCGGTATTCTTAGAAGCTAAGAGTTTTAGTACCGGTGCTTTGTCCGTAGGGTTGGAGACACTGAGTATTGATGGATCTCTAGCTGAGGGTTGTAACCCAGGTGAGGTAAGATTTACGCTGCCATCAGCGGTACAGACTCCGTACATGATTGATTTCAATATTCTCACGAGTACTACGCTTACCGCTAATGCAACAGTTGGACTTGATTACGTAATGCCGCCTTCGACTTTAACTATTCCTACAGGTAGCCAGTCTGTTAAGATTCCACTTGAGGTAATAGAGGACAATATAGCAGAGGGTACGGAGTTTATTTACATCGACTACCGAGTCAATGATTGCCGTCGAGATACCTTGCAAATACCGATAAGAGATAATATACTTACATCCATACATCTGCCCAATGATACGATGTTATGTACTTTAGACGAGCTCAATATTCAGGCACAGTTACCTAGTGGTTTTATGTTGCCACAAGCAGCATCGTTTGAGCATAAGTCAGAAGTTATATTAGGTGATTTAAATCAAATTGATGTGGTGCCATTTGCACAACCAGATTATCAGTTAGATCTAGATGTAAGTGGAGTATTCCCAACAATATTGTCAGCAGAGCTAATTGATCGTGTTTGTATCGATACATTCATTGTATTGGCTAGAGACATAGATATTTATGACTTTTACTTGATCGGACCAGATGGTCAGATTTTAGTATTGATGACCGATATAGGTCAAGGCTTAGATGATGGTAGTGTACCTCCGATTGGTCCAGATGTAGATACATTGACCAATCTATGTTTCACTACTCAAGCTTTGATTAATGTAAATAACGGAAACCCAATCTTAGGGCCATATTTCCCTGCGAATGAGAGTTACACTGGCAATTTTCAGCCTGAGGGTACGTGGTCTGATCTATGGGCTGACTCTAGATATAAAACCAACGGTACTTGGTCGCTATTAGTGACCTTAGATGAGCATCCACTACCGTTTGGTATCGTCAACAATATTAACCGAGTGAACTCGTGGTCTATTCATTTTAACTCTGTTTACGATTTAGAATATCAGTGGAGTGATGACAATGGACCTATAGTATGTGATCAATGTACTGATATCACGATCAATCCATCAGGGATTACCAATGTATATCTAGACCTTATGGATTCATATGGTTGTATTGTCAGAGATACGATGGTTGTTGAGCTTATAGATACTCCCTTACCTCCACAGAATGTGTTATGCAATATCTTGAGTAATTCTAGTTTAGAGTTTGCTTGGGATCCTGTAAGTGCAGGGGTTATAGAAATAACAACAAGTACATCGGGCGGATGGATTCCTACCATGCAGAATGGGTTTACATTTACTGGATTGGGATTTGGAGATACAGAGATTGTAAGCGTTAGAGTTAATAATAACGGATGCCTGAGTGAAGAAATCACACTCTCATGTACCACACCCAATTGTAATACACCGGCATTCAATATCGATAATATCTCTACACCGCTTTGCGAAGGGGAGTCATCAGGGAGTTTTCAAATAACAGGATCTGGTACTGTAAGTCCATATGCATATGATCTCGATGGTGATGTCAATACTACAGGAGTCTATGATAACCTACCAGCAGGTATCTATCATCCAGTAGTCAGTGATGATGCTGGTTGTAGTATATCTATTACAGTAGAAATACCGATGGCAGATATTGCAGTATTGACACCAGTAGTTATAAAACCCATAACGTGTACAGGCCAGTCAGACGCCTCAGTAACATTCGATATTAGCGGAGATTTAGGGCCATATACATTTTTATGGAGTACCACAGAGGTCGATTCCATACTCAGCAATATAGGCTTTGGTAGTTACTATGTGACGATCACGGATAACAAAAGTTGCCAGTACTTAGATACAATTAGCCTAGTAGATCCGATGACTATGGCACTGGATTCTATAGTCACAGTACCTGAGAAATGTACAGACAGTAATGATGGTACCGCTCAAGTGTATATAAGTGGTGGTACTGCTCCGTATTCATATTCTATAGATAGTGGTGCATATTCGGATGACAATCCTATTATCGGACTAGATCAAGGTATATATACAATCGATATTCAAGATGCTAATGGTTGTATGATCAATGGAGATTTTGAGATTATTAGCTCAGCTATGCCTTTGATAACAAGTATTGACTTCACTGATCAGTCTTGTTTTGGTGATAACACAGGCAGTGCAAGTATCAGTATCATGGGAGGTACACCACCATATGATATTCTATGGATGGATGGCTCTACCTTACCAATAATAGATACGGTAGGTCTAGTCTCAGCCGTAGTATCCGATGCATATGGATGCGAGCAGACTTTATTTGGTACAATAGAAATAGCAAGTCAGATCTTTATGGACACAATACTGACACATGTATCTTGTTACAATGGCAATGATGGTAGTATCAAAATATCTCCATCTGGTGGGGTAGGAGCATTGAGTACTACGTATGCGAGTACCCAACTATCGATAGCATCAACTCCAGTCAGTGGCAATGATATATTGAACCTTGCCTCAGGCACGTATCAGATTGTAGTGACAGATAATAACCTCTGTACAGCCTCAATCGAAGCTACAATCAATAATAGGAGTCCTATTGTTATCAGTGCCATCGTAGAGGAGACAGGATGTGTAGGCTCGAGCACTGGTAGTATCACGCCTAGTGTTATAGGTACGGTAGGTAATGTTCAATACAACTGGTCAGGACCGGGAGTAATCAACGGGACCCTACAAAATCAAACAAACTTAAGTGCAGGTTTATATAATGTTGAGATTACAGATGCTAATAATTGCTCAGCAATGGAGCAATTTGAAGTATTCCAAAATTCGACTATTTCTTACTCCTTTATTAATCAAAATATCCTCTGTAAAGGTGATTCGACTGGCTTTTTGATATTGACTACATTATCGGGATTATCACCGGTTGATTATACATTGAGCAATGATTCTGGGTACTTTATGCAGGATAGTTCTCATTTCGATATGGTTGCAGGTGATTACTATCTTGATGTTACAGATGCGCAGGGTTGCTTGTTGAGAGATACCATCACGATATCGGAGCCATTAGATTATCTTGCTATCAACTTTGATGAGCAGAGTGAGGCATGTTATAATACGCTAGATGAGGGTCGTGCTACGGCCATAGGTTTTGGTGGTACAAGCCCGTATAGTGTTGTGTGGGATAATGGAGACCAGACAGCGATGTCTAGAAAATTAATCGCAGGAAAGTACAATCAAATCACCATAACTGATGACAATGGATGTGTTAATGTCGACTCGATATTTACTGAAGTTCGAGACTCTATAGTCATATCATTGGATATAACTCCAGCATCTTGTAACAACTCAAGAGATGCAATAGCAACGTTATTGAGTGGAGAGCAAGGTATGAATACATTGAGCCCACAGGATCTGGATATACTTTGGAGCTTGTCAGGGGAGACAGATATTGTATTGGATGATTTAGAGGCAGGTGGTGTCTACAGTATCACCGTGACTGATGTTGTAGGTTGCACAGGGGAGCAACGATTTATGATCGATAATCCAGAGCCAATATCCTCGGATTTGCTAAATACAACACAAGTCTCTTGCTACAACGGCAGCGACGGTGCTCTGGAGGTAGAAGGACTCGGAGGTACGGGCCCATACACATACAAATGGAATGGTGCAGCCAATTTTCAAACAGAGCCCATAGCGTCTAACTTAACGTCAGGCAACTACATTGTAACCGTCACAGATAACAATGGATGTTCATCTACATTCAGTGCTGCAGTAGATCAACCAACAGAGTTAAGGACTGAATTGAGACCTCTAGATGTGGCATGTTATGGAGATAGCACAGGACAAGTAGATATGATTGTAGCTGGGGCTACAAGTCCGTACACTTACGTGTGGAGCAGCGCAGATACAACTATCAATATCAAGAATATATATACGGGGAGTTATACCGTCACTATAGAAGATGCCAATGGATGCATTACCATAGACTCCACGACAGTCAATCAACCTGAGGAGCCAGTAGATTTCACCTTTGATAAGTATGATAGTGATTGTTTAGGTGATTTTTCAGGAGGTATTATTGTAGATGCTTTTGGTGGCAACGGTAACTATGTGTATAGTATCGACAGTTTTAATTATGTTGCCAATAACGAGATTATCGCTTTAGGGCCAGGAGATTATACCGTATATGTAAAAGATAGAACAGGATGTGTATCAGCTCAGTCGGGTATTAATATCACGGAGTCTAGTGGTATCGAGTTGGATTTAGGTTTGAATATTAAAGCAAATTATGAAAGTTATCTAGAGATAAAACCGGTCGTTTCCAATAGTTTTGGTCAAGTATCATACGAGTGGATCGTGGATGGTGAGACGATAGTTGGGTGTTTAGATTGTCCTATACTTGCACTGGATAGTATCCAATCCAATATTGATGTTACCTTGAATATCATAGACGAAAACGGCTGTTCGACTTCAGATAAGTTATTGATTACGATCAACAAATTTATCATCGTAGATGTACCGACAGGGTTCACACCTAATGGTGATGGGCAAAACGATATTCTTCATGTCTTTGGTAAAGAGGGGACAGAGGTACTTGATTATTCGATTTTTGATCGATGGGGAGAGCTCATCTATGAAGATAAAGACTTCGATGTCAATGATATGACTCGAGGATGGGATGGGAGATTTAAAAATAAACTTATGCCTCCAGGTATGTATGTGTGGAAGATGAATGTCAGGATACCACAAGGCACAACAGAGTTATTAAGTGGCACAACAACATTAATTAGATAGATTGAAGTATTTACTCAGCATATTATGTACTGTTTTTATTTGCCTTTCGTCGAATGGGCAGGATGCTCAGTTTTCTCAATTTTTTAATACTTCGGCTTATAACAATGCTGCAACAACAGGCGTCTTTAGTGGTAATGACCGAGTAGTGATAGCATATCGAGATCAATGGTCTAGTATCGTTGATGGAGGTGGATTTAAGACTTTTATGGCATCTTATGACCATAAGATTTGGTTTGGATCTAATACATTGACTTTAGGAGCTCTAGTACTGAGAGATCAGGTTGCAAGTGATCAATTCAGCCAGACATTGGCACAATTTAATATAGCCTATAACCTACAACTCTCTGGTAGCAAATACCAGAAGAATGGTTTTTCGCAGTACTTATCAGCAGGGTTCAATGCGGGGCTCGGTCAATACAACTTGAAGTCTAGAGATATATGGTTTGGCAATCAATATGATATACCCAATGCAATCATTGATCAGAGTATTGATGCATTAGAAGCTAGAGTAGGAGAGACCCTATCTTCGGGGTTTTATCCAGATTTTGGCTTAGGATTAATGTACTATGCATTGATGGGTAAGTATAACAGTGTCTATGCTGGAGCTAGTCTACAACATGTCAATAATCCCAATATCTCACTGATCGATAATGGCAATACCGTCCAAGAGTCTAAGTGGTCCATCAATGCAGGAGGAGAGAT
>CALDEO010000290.1 GCA_937942465.1 uncultured Saprospiraceae bacterium | reverse complement strand
GTAAAGCCGCTTTTTGGCCAGGTGAGAGACTATTGAGTCCTTTAATGATAACAAGATCTGTCGGGTTGATCCCTTTGACGATTGCCTGTGTATCCGTCCTTAAGATGATGTCTATTTGCTTTTCGCGAATGGTACTATCTTGTACCATATAGACACTATTGCTACCGACGATTGCCTCGATTGGTAGTGCTGTTACATCTTTTATTTCGTTGCCTTTCAGAGTGCCATTGAGGTACATTCCGTCTCTCAGGCCTTTACCTTGTACCGATATGTACACGGGGATACTCTGTGTCGTTTGGTCTATCTGCTTACTCACTCTACTGATCGTACCTGTGTATGTAGTCCCGAGATCATCTGCCGATAATTGTACTTTTTGACCTATAGATATCAGGTCGAAGTCCGCCATTGTGATCGGTGTCTGCATCTCGTATCTGCTTGTATTCATGATCATACCGAGGCTAGTGCCTGGGCTGACAAGTGAGCCAGGGTATGCCGCTACCGATAAGAATACTCCTGAGAATGGAGCATATATCTGGAAGTTACCTAGCTTATCTTCAGCACTTTTGATTGCATAATAGAGGTTATAGATATTCTTACCAGCAACATAGTATTTCTCTTGTTTGGTACTTACTTCTGGCAATTTTGGCGTTGTACGTTCTATTTCAAAGTTATCGAGGTAGCTTTTCCATTTTTCGTATGCATCTGGGAAGTCAAATTTTAAGTCTGGCATGATCTGCGTGATTGCCGTCAATAAAGAGCTACGTTGAGCATAGATATTTAGTTTTTCGTCAGAGCTCGATACTTGAAAGAGGAGGTCTCCTTTGCTGAAGTAACTTCCTTGTCTCCATGTTTTTTGGATCGATTCGAGTTTCCCATTGGCTTCCGCCGAAAGAGTAATTTTTTCATAGGCATTCAAGCGACCATCGATTGTTATCTCGCTATCCACATTTTCTGTTGGGAATGCCTGTGCTTTTACGTATTTGATTTCGGCAGCAACGGCCTTGTCAGAGACGGTACTTTTTTTCATCCCTTTTAATGCTTGGAATGCTCCTGCTCCGATCAGTAGTACGATCACAGTTGTGATGATCGAGACGATGATTTGACGTTTATTCATAGTTGTGACGTTTCTATATATTTCTTGAGTATAGCTTGTTCTATTTATCCTGACTTAGTGGTAGTGCCATCAGACTTTGATACATCTGGGCAAGCACATTCTTGGTTGTTTGTATTTCTTCTTGAGAGATATCTGATATCAGATGCTGCTCCATATCTGCTTGCTTTTGCTCCATTTTGACCTGCATGGCTTTACCTTTTTCGGTGAGGTAGATCCGTTTGATACGTTTATCCACAGTATCCTCTTTCTTGTATATCATGTCTGAGTTTTCAAGAGCAACCAGCATTTTATTGATACTACTTTTATTCTTGATCAATGATGCTCCGAGATCTTTTTGATTGATACCGTCACCAGCCCATAGGTCAGCTAAGATACCGATGCAAGAGGTAGGGAAGTCATAGTCGTTCTCCTCCATAAACGGCTGTATGTATACATGGATCAATCGAGCAATACGATTGGTCAAAAATCCAAAATGATCATAAGGGTTGAATGTGGACAATACAAGGTGATATTAGTGATTTAAAGAAGTAGGACAATCGGGAGTTAAAAAGGTTTACTTGTGAACTTGTTATTTTTTTGATTGCGGTATCAAATTAGGTATAGTTGCGTTCTTTGGTAAAATATCATACATTTGCATTAACAGTACTCGCCACGCTATCCATAAGAACAGCGTACCAGGGCGAGTCTTTTAATTTTATACAAATAAATACTGAACGGGTGCTGTATGATAAGAAACCTATCTCAATAACTGAGCAAGTCGATCAGTTAAAGAAAAGGGGATTAATTTTTGAGAACGAAGACTTTGCAAGTAAATGTCTTAGTCATATCAGTTATTATAGACTCGCGGGTTATTGGTGGTCTATGCAAGAGGATAAAGAAAAACACTATTTCAAGCCGAATAGTACTTTTGAAAACGTTATGAATATTTATAATTTTGATGCAGAATTAAGATTATTACTTTTTGATGTTATTGAAAAAATAGAGATAAGTTTAAGAACAAAATTGATTTATCATCTTTCCCATGATTATGATCCTTGGTGGTTTCAAAACACTGAATTATTTAGGAATACACCAGCACTGGTAAACTCACTAAACAAGATGAGGGATGAAGTTGATCGGTCTAAAGACATTTTCATAAAGGATCATAAGAAAAAGTATAAAAATGATCTGAGATTTCCTCCAGCTTGGAAGACTTTAGAATTAAGTAGTCTAGGTGGGTTATCAAAATTGTATGGAAACCTAAAAAATAATATTAATGCAAAAGATAGGATAGCAAAGGAATTTGGAGCAGTTAATCATACTTTTTTGCCAAGCTGGCTGCAGTCCATTGCACAAATACGAAACCTTTGTGCTCATCATAGTAGATTGTGGAACAAGAATTTACCAGGTACAGTAAAATTACTACCAAAACCACCCAATAAGTGGATTGAAAACATTCCAAAGCCTCATGAGTTTCAAAGGTTGTACATTCACTTAAGCATTATGAGGTATTTGTTAAACACAATTATTCCTAATAATGACTTTTCTAATAGGTTATGTCAGCTTCTAAGTAAATATAATAATATCGATTCCAAAGCATTAGGATTTAAAGACAACTGGATGGGCGAGGCCTTGTGGAGGTGATTTTTGAGAAGAGTATTTAGAAAAAGGGCAATAGTATTAAAGAAAATGCTCACTAAATCATGTTCGAAAATAATTGATTTTTACGAACGATATTTCTGTTTTTATGTATTTTTAGCTAAAAGTGAATTCTACTCTGAGCAATATTGGCTCCCTAGACATATATTGTTTTTTATATGTGATAAATAATAGATTTTGGTACTAGGAAAAACAAATAGATTATACTATCTTCGCACTCGTTTTAAAAGAATAGAAAATGAAAAGTAACTTACATCCAGATAACTATAGAATGGTAGCGTTTAAAGATCTATCAAACGATTTTACGTTTTTAACAAGATCTTGTGCTCCATCAAAAGAGACTATGGAATTTGAAGGTAAAGAATACCCATTAGTAAAAATGGAAATTTCTGCAGCCTCTCACCCGTTCTTCACAGGTAAGATGAAGTTCGTAGATACTGCTGGACGTATCGATAAATTTAACAAGAAATTCGCAAAGTTTGCTGCTAAGAACCCTGTCAAAAGTCAGGAAGACGACGAGCCAGCTGCGGAATAATATAATATACCAATACGAAAGCCCTTCCACAGTGAAGGGCTTTTTTTTTATATATACCCTATGAAAAATATCATCCTTTTTGATGACCAAGAGTGGGAGAGCCTTCTTCCATTGACATATACACGTCCGGTAGCTGAGCTACGAGTCGGTATATTGACTATTCGAGAGAAGTGGGAGTTGTATCTTGGAGGTAATACGAGTTTTATAACTCAAGATTACCTAGCTGAGAAATACGATATCCAAGTTAAAGATGATAACTATATCATCAACGGTGCAGTATTGCCTAGCCCCAAGTTAGTGGCTATGATCAACCAGATAGAACCTCATGAGGCTATCCTAGATGGTGATGAGCTGATTGCAGCAAGACTCGATAGAGAGCGATTTGACCTATTGGTCAACGAAGAGCCTATCGAAGAAATGGTAGGCATAGATATCTCCAATGAAGAGGGTTTATATTCAAGAGTTGCAAGACCTAATGACGTTTTTAGTCTCAATGATCAAGAGATCCGATTAGATTTTGATCTGTTGACAAGAAATAGAAAATCGCAGAAGATCAGCGATACCAATCAGGTGATCAACGCAGAGAATATATTTATTGAGCCTGGAGCCAAAGTAGAATGCGCAATACTTAACGCATCTACAGGACCTATCTACAT
>CALDEO010000289.1 GCA_937942465.1 uncultured Saprospiraceae bacterium | reverse complement strand
TGATACTGAGGTATTTATTTGCGAAAGCCAATACAGCTGGATGCATGCACTTCCATTTGACAATTGTGCAGTATTCCAATATAGTTATACGATCACTAACCCTGACGGAACAATCAGTGGACCATTCTCATTGAATGCACTCATTGATGATGCAGATATAGGTATTCCAATAGAAGATCTATTTGAAGCAGAATACGAATTTGAATTAGGCCTATCTACCGTTACTTACTATGCAGAAGATGCCGTTGGAAACATAGGTACTTGTAGTTTCAATGTAATCGTCGAGGATAATGACCCTCCATATTTCATCAACTGTCCAGAGCCTGATGTAGTCGTCACTACAGAGTTTGGATTTTGTGATGCTTACGCAAATTTCTCATTGCCACTAGCAGAAGATAACTGTATCATGCCGACGGTAACACAGATCGATGGGTCTGGATTGACATCTGGAGATCGGTTCCCTATCGGTACTACGATCCTGACTTGGGAAGCAGTAGATGAAGTAGGTAATAAAGCAATATGTACTGTTAAGGTCACAGTCAATAACTTCATGAATGTACCAGAAATAGCATGTCCACAAAATGTCACTGTCAATAATGATGACTGGATATGTGGTGCTGTTGTCAACGGTATCAAATCAAGTGCCACAGCACTATGTTCTGATCAACTGATTACTAGTTATCAGATCACTCAGAATGGTACTGTACTAGCAACTGGTCTTGAGGATGCAAGTGGATTTGAATTTCCTCTCGGTACTTCTGATATTACCTATAGAGTACAGAATCAACCATTGTTATTGATTACAGAAATAAGTCAAGATGCTGATAATCTGATCGGTGGTATGAATCCTCCTCCAATTGAAAATACATTCCAATGCTTTAGTAATACCGTTGTAGCACTAGGCAATGGAGACACTGGCGAAGGTCTTGCTTTCCACCCTATCGATGGTCGTTTCTATCATTCATCAGGAGCAACAGATGGTACTGAATTTTTCGAAGAAATATATTTAAATCCTACTATCGTACAACCTAACCATGTACCCGCAGCTACCTATGGACCTGCAAGTGCTGGTGAGATTACAGGTATGGTTTATAATACTGCAATCAGCAACTTTGTAGTCATGGATGCTAATAAAGACATCTATGTCCTTACTAATACAGGTGACTTTATGTTATCTGCAAGTTTTGCTGGGCCCAATGCTTTAAGAGGATTTGCTATCAATGGTACTTCTATTTATGGTGTTGATCCAACATCTGATATCTTATATGAATTTGATTATACTACTGGAGCAATATTGAGTAGTATTACCATGAGTGGCACCACGATTACTGGAGGCCTTGGTATCACTGTTGACCCTATAACCAACGATGCAAGTATCATCTATAGCAATGGAGGGGCCACTTCAATCGTAGGTACTATAGACCTTACGACAGGAGTTATTACAGAAGTAGGCGATACGGGTATGGATCTAGCAGCAATTGCATTTGATGCAGCTGGTATTATGTATGCTGTGAGCTCTGACAGTGCTGCGCTGCCCTCTACATTATTTACTGTAAAATGTCAGATCCCAGGTGATGACTATATTGAAATAACCAACTTTGGACCGACATCTTATGACATTAGTTGCTTAATGATTTCTAGGACTTTAGTGGATGGTACGATAGAAGAAGCTATCCTGCCAGAAGGTGTTGTCTTAGCATCTGGAGATGTATTCGTATTACATTACGGCCCAGGTATCGATGACCTGACATCTCCTAACAAGTTTTACAATTATTGCGAAGGTACCGATCAACCGATGGCCGATGCTATTGCTTATAGTATCACATATAAGGCAAATGTAATAGACCAAATGACCATGTTTGCTGATGCGCTATCGGGTATCATTAGAGCGGATATTTTTGATACGAATACTCCTGCCGATTTTGTACTAGCCTCTGATTGTAATCCACTCACATTGCTTGAGTATAATATGGATTATCCTGCAGCGATAGATAATGGTCTCACAACATCATTGCAAAATGAACCAATGAGCACGGCAACATGCGGACTACAAGTAACTGTTTTAGATACTGAAGCGCCTATGTGTATGGAGATTGACGATATCAAACAATATGTAGGACCTGCCTTAAATGCAGCAGAGGGAGAATGTAACGAATCTGTTATAACAGTACCTAATACAGACGATTGTATCCTTACGGAAATAAATGTTGGTATTGTCGGTAACATTGTAGGTGCCGAATTTATAACAATCAATCTTACAAGTCCTGAAGGAGAGATATTGACTATGTATGACAAGCTTTGTGTTGGAGATGCATCGGTAGACATTATTTTTGATGATGAAGCTGATAATGATATCAACACTTTATGTACAAGCAACGCTTGGTCTGGAAATATTACGCCTCAAGGCGAAATGATGATGAAGTTCTATACTGCTAAACTTGCTGGTGACTGGACATTATCTGTTGAAATAGAAGCCGGAAATGGTGCCAGTTTTGACCTTACAAGTTGGAGTATTGAGGCAACATGCATGATGCCATGGCAGATGGACGATGTCGTATTAGAAAATGACCTTCTTGAATGTAATGCAGAGTTCACTTGGATACATCCGTACTTTGTAGATAATTGTACAATCGGTAGTATCAGTGTAGACTACACATCTGATGATGCAAGCCTCACAGTACCTAATGATGGTACATTGATTGACAACTTTGGCAAAGGTGGGTATGGAGTAACAGAGTTCTTCCCTGTGGGAGTTACGACGGTTACCTATACACTTGTCGATGGCTCTGGAGTACAATCTCAATGTAGCTTCTTAGTCACTGTTAATGATACTGAGTTACCAATTATTACATCTTGCCCTAATGATATTGTAGTACAACTATCAGGTGGAGAGTGTAGAGATAGAGTTGAGTATACAGTACTAGCAGAAGATAACTGTGCAGTAACATCTATTATTGGCACTCCTGCTAGTGGTAGTTTATTTGAGATTGGAGTTACTACAGTAACGGTTATAGTCACTGACCCTGCCGGAAATACTGAAGAATGTGTATTTGATGTTATTGTTAACGAGTTCGAGCCATTAACGAATGAGCTTGCATGTAATGATAATCTCAATATCAGTCTAGACGAAAACTGTCAAATCACGCTGACCGCAGATATGCTTTTAGAAGGGAGCAACTATGGTTGTTATGAGGATTATATAATTACTCTTATAGACGAGCAACAAAATGATGTACCGACTTCACCTATGATAGGCATTCAATATCAAGGTCAGACACTTCAATACACGATAACGGATCCAGTAACAGGTAACTCATGCTGGGGGAATATTCTCATAGAGGAGAAGTTAATCCCTATTATAGCTTGTCCTGCTGACATTGTGATTACATGCGACCAAGATCCTGATGCCATACAATTGGATACATTATTAGCTAACTTTGGTCAGTTGATCACCGGAGAAGTATCGCTTCTATCTTGCGAATTAAACACTACTTGGATCTATGAAGATCAAGTAATCAATCAGCCTGACTGTAGTGATCCTATAAAGACAATACTTAGAACATTCTACCTTACAGATGACGAAAACAACACCGTCGAATGTACCCAGAAGATCGATGTATCACCATTTGGTTTTGATAATATCACTTGGCCCGCTTATGTTCAACTCGAATGTAGCGATGTAGCTGCCAATAGTAGTCTCATCTTACCTGATAGTACAGGCTACCCGCTCATAGGATCTGTTATTGTCGATGATGTCAATGCACTGTGTGACTTATCTCATAACTACTCAGACAACGTCTTATGGATCTGTGGCAATAGCTATGAAATCTTAAGAACTTGGACAATCCGTAATAGATGCCTACCTGTAGGCACAGACAACCCGATAACCTACACGCAGCTAATAGAAGTACTCGATACACAAGCACCAATATTAGCAATCTGTCCTGATGATATTACTGTAAGCACAGACCCTTGGTCTTGTTCTGCAACGGTACAACTACCACTTCCTGACAAGATGGAAGATACTTGCTCTGATGTAACGTTCGAGGCATTTATATATGGAGGTGGATTCCTTACAACAGTCGGAAATTTTGGAGAACCAGATTTCGCAGTTATTGCTAACTATGTGAGCTCGGGAGATACACCTACTGTGAGATACGTGATCACAGACGACTGTGGTAATGAAGCCGAATGCTCATTTATCATAAATGTATATGATGGTACCGCTCCTGTCCCTGTTGTGAAACAAAATCTAATTGTAAGTCTCTCGTCTGCCAATGACAATACCAATGGTGCCGCTTCTATTTACGCAAGTACAATAGATGCTGGTAGCTATGATAACTGTACTGGTGTCAAAGTAGAAATAAGAAGAGTGAATGACAATTGTAATCAATCTGGGAATAACACCTTTAACGCCGATGGTCACCCTCAAGATGGAAGTACCAACCCTACGAGTCCACTCTATGATAGTGACAATGGTGAGTATGTACGATTCTGTTGTGAAGACCTCACCGAAATTGATGATAATGGTACCCCTTACGGAATCATTTCAGTCGAAGTAAGAGTCTGGGATGACGCCAACAATGATGGCATCATGGGTACTAGCCCATCAAATGGAATGCCTAGCCCTGACAACTATAATACTACTTGGGTAGATGTACGAGTTGAAGATAAAGCGACTCCTACACTCATATGTCCAGCTGATATAACTATCGCATGCGACATGGATGAGAGTAACACCGACATGACTGGTGTAGCAGAGTCATATGGCAACTGTACGATCTTGACGCCGACATTTACAGATCAAGGTGATCTCATATGTGGTACTGGCATAATAACTAGAACATGGACATTTGGAGGTGTAAGTTGTAAGCAAATTATCACTAAATCTGCAGGTCCAACTTGGCTAGCTTATGGCCCCAATGGCGTCTATGACAATGGAGGAAGTGATGATCAATTGACTTGGCCTAGAGATTACACGAGCGAAGCAGGTGCATTTGCTGCTCTTACTTGCCCAGATGACAATGTAGATACTGGAGAGCCTGTATGGATAAGTAACCCATGTGATCAAATCGCGGTTTCTAGCACTATAGATACATTCTTACAAGAAGATGGCGCTTGCATCAAAAAAGTAATCAACTGGACTGTTGTTGACTGGTGTCAATATGCACCTAATGATCCTACATGGAATGGTGAAGGTATCTGGGAACGAACTCAGGTGATCAAAATAGTGGATACTAATGCTCCTACTCTAGTGGCTTGTAATAACACAATGTACGAGGTAGATGCCAACTGTGCCAATAGCAATATAGTCCTGACCAATACAGCAATAGATACTAGCGAATGTGGAGAAGGTTGGTTAAAGTGGCAAGTATTTATTGATACTTGGGGAGATGGTAACATCGACTATGAGTACTCTAGTTTCTTAGATCCATTAACAACATTCACAAAAAACAATGATGAAGACTCTAATGAAAATGGAATCATCGATCAATATGTAGCTGCAACACAAAGCGGGGCAATGATAAATATAACCGTGCCCGAGTCTATAACAGCGAGTAATAACTTACATCGCGTAACTTGGAAAGTCACTGATGGATGTGGTAATGTTGCTGACTGTGCTACGACATTTATGGTAGCTGATAAAAAAGCACCGACACCATACTGTATAAATATTAGTACTGCAATAATGGATCAAGTAGGTACCGTAGAATTGTGGGCTAGTGACTTTGATCTTGGAGCTACAGACAACTGTACATCTCAAGAAGACTTACTATTCTCATTTAGTGGATCTACATACGTACCCAATATGACATTCACAGAGTCTGATTGTGGTTTAAACCAAATAGAAATATATGTCTGGGATGAAGCTGGTAATAATGACTTCTGTACCGTTGATCTATACATAGATGGTGATAATTGTAATAGTACAAATAGTCCTAGAGCAACTATCGCTGGTCATGTCACCTCCGAAAACAATGATGCTATGAATGAGGTAATGATACAATCTACTGCCGCAGAATACAGTCTCACGGAGCAAATACAGACAGGCAACGATGGTATATACGCTTTTGATAATAGCTACAAATATGTTGACTATGCTATCACAGCATTGAAAGATGGAGATGATATGAATGGTGTCAGTACATTGGATTTACTTAATATTCAAAAACATATTTTAGGTGTAAAACTATTAGACTCTCCGTATCAAATAATTGCTGCAGATGTCAATAATAGTCAATCTGTCAGTGCATTGGATCTAATAGAACTTAGAAAGCTAATCCTTGGATTATACTACGAGTTGCCTAACAATACAAGTTGGAAATTTGTAGATGCTGATCAGACTTTTGATGACATATATAACCCATGGCCATTAATGGAGTCCAAGCAGATCAGTCAACTAGATCAAGATGCGATGCAAGAAGACTTCATCGGAGTTAAGATTGGAGATGTCAATGGTACCGCAAGTGCCGTATCAAACTTGGGCATTGTTGAAAATCGAAGTTCTAATGACCTAAGATTTATCTATGCAGATACACCTGTGACAAAAGGGGATATCATACAAGTTGATGTAAGCTCAGATAACTTCAATGCAGTATTAGGTTATCAGCTTACCTTACAATCTGAAGGTCTAGAAATAATCGATATACTACCAGGAGCTATTGTCATTAACTCCAATCAAATAGGTAAGATAGCTAATGAGATTACGACCTTAAGTTGGTTTGATATCAATACTGTAGATGTATCTAAGTCAGATGTATTGTTCACTTTAGTATTCCAAGTAAACCAGAACGGTCAACTTTCTAAAATGATTAATATTACAGATCTAGTTACTAGAGCGGAGTCTTACTACGAAAGGGCAAATTCAATAGCAGGAATAACATTACTGACATCAGATGCCATTTCGGAAGAGATCGTCTTGTATCAAAACGAACCGAATCCATTTTCTGAAGTAACTTCGATTGCATTCAATTTACCGATCGCTGCAAAAGCAACACTATCAATATACTCTATTGATGGTAAGCTAATCAAAGTCGTCAACGGCGACTACGAAAAAGGTATAAATGAAATTATCATCAACAAGTCAGATATTAATGTTGGAGGTCTATACTACTATGAATTAGAGTCTGGAACATATAATGAATCCAAAAAAATGATCTTGATAGAATAATATACCGAGACATAATAGTATAGTTAGAGGTAGCAACTTGTAAAAGTTGCTACCTCTTTTAGTTTATACTAATTTCCAGTGTCATCAATTACAACCTTCATCATTACAGGACTTTTCTTAATCAAGATAAGTTTAGTCGTTACAGAATAAGGTATATCTACAAAATAAATATTGGCTATGAATATGTCATTTGAGTAAGTGAAATTGTTTTGCAAAAAAAAATGCAGGATAATTATTTCATTCTTTTTATCTGACTTTCAGACACTTATACTCAATACATCATTATTTTCTTTCATTTATATATCAAATAACCAATTCGCTAGGCAACCTATAGCAAGCAACTTTCATATCAGAGATATATTTAACTAACACGAAATAAAAAACTCTAATTATGAAAATCAAAGGTTTAATTTTACTCGCGGCATTGTTTACGATGACTTTATTTACAGCATGTAATGATGATGATGCAACTACAGAAACTGCAACAGCAGATTTCGATCTAAATATAAGTGGACTTGAAAATCTTGGTGAAGGATTTACTTATGAAGGTTGGATTATTGTTGACGGTAGCCCTGTGACTACGGGTCTATTTAATGTAGATGACAATGGAAACTTAGACAAGACATCATTCACTGTAGCAGAAAGTGACCTTGCAAGTGCAACAACTTTTGTACTTACTATCGAGCCGAGTCC
>CALDEO010000288.1 GCA_937942465.1 uncultured Saprospiraceae bacterium | reverse complement strand
TCTGACCTGAATGGTCTTACCATCTGAGAGTGACAGCCGATACAGCCTTCTTTGATATACAAGTCTCTACCTTCTAACTCTAGTGGAGTATAGGGTTGCACACTACTTATTTTCGGTACATTCTCATCTATTATGAGCATTGGGAATATCTCTACAAGCCCACCGATGAGTACTACGATTGCACTTCCTATCATGAGTTGTACGGGTCTTCTTTCGATCCATCGATGCCAGTGTTCTCCTTTATGTGGTACATGCTCTTCTCTAGCTGGTGCTGATGTTTCTACATTTTCGATAAGTCGTCCTGCTCTTGCTGTTTTCCATAGGTTGTATGCCATCAAGAATACTCCTGCTACATAGATCGCTCCACCTAGTGATCTAAGCATATACATAGGTAGTATCTGTGTGACGGTCTCTAGAAAGTTGCCATATGCAAGGAAGCCATCTGGTGTAAATTTTTTCCACATAAGACTTTGTGTCCATCCTGCTACGTATAGAGGTACGGTATAAAACAAGGTACCTATGGTACTCATCCAGAAGTGGGTATTAGCTAGTTTAGTAGAGAATAAATTAGTACCATAAAGTCTAGGCCATAACCAGTATAATATACCGAATGTGAGCATACCATTCCACCCGAGTGTACCCACATGTACGTGGGCTACCGTCCAGTCGGTATAGTGACTGATCGCATTGATAGACTTGATACTTAGAAGTGGTCCCTCTAGTGTTACCATCCCGTAGGCGGTCACTGCTACTACCATAAACTTCAGTATAGGATCTTTACGTACTCTATCCCAGGCTCCTCTGAGTGTCAGCAATCCGTTGAGCATACCTCCCCAAGATGGAGCAATAAGCATGATACTGAATACCGTACCTAGTGACTGTGCCCAGTCTGGTAAAGAGGTGTACAATAAGTGATGTGGCCCTGCCCAGATATAAATAAATATCAATGCCCAGAAGTGGATAATAGATAACTTATAGGAATACACAGGTCGATTAGCCGCTTTAGGCAAGAAGTAATACATCAGACCGAGGTAGGGGGTAGTCAAGAAAAATGCAACAGCATTGTGTCCGTACCACCATTGTATCAAGGCATCCTGCACTCCTGCAAATACGGGAATACTATTCCACATATGTACAGGTATTTCTAGGTTTTTGATAACGTGTAGTAGTGTCACCGTCACCCAGGTACCTATATAAAACCAGATAGCGACGTACAAGTGATTTTCCCTTCTTTTCAGAATAGTCCCAAACATATTGATACCAAAGACAATCCATACCACTGCAATAGCAATGTCGATAGGCCACTCTAGTTCAGCATACTCAGCGGAGCTGGTAAATCCTAGAGGTAGCGTGATTGCTGCCGCTACGATGATAAGTTGCCATCCCCAGAAGTGTATCTTGGATAGGACATTGCTATACATCCGAGCTTTTAATAGCCGCTGGAGTGAGTAGTAGACTCCCATAAAAATACCATTCCCCACAAAAGCAAAAATCACTGCATTGGTATGTACGGGTCTGATTCTACCAAATGTGAAATATTGGGTAATATTAAATTCTGGCCATACCAATTGTAAAGCAGCGAGTAGCCCTACTAGCATACCTACTATCCCCCAGATGGTCGTGGCTATACCAAAGTCTCTTACCGTTTTATTATCGTAACTAAATTTTTCTATCTGTGTCATTGCTTAATATGTTTGAGGGAACCAATTTTTTTGTTGTCAGCTATCTCTTCGTCTGTAAGTTGTAGCATATCGTCATCTACTAGGAGCCTCATCGATGGAGTATAATCATCCTCGTATTGACCATTTTTGACCGCCCAGAAGAAGGCAAATAAAAAACCGCCTGCGATGGTAAGACTGATGACAATAAGGAATACAATAATCTTCATGATGGTACAATATGATATATCAAAGCTATCGAGTGAGCAGAGCAATATGTATGACCCTTGTCACAACTAGATGTGACATTGATCACACTCACCATATGATGCTACATGATTGCTTTTAATGTGGCTTATTTGCTATTGTTACTTCAGTATATACAGGGGTATATCAGATGTCAATGCGAGCTCAGTAGTCACGCTACCACTAAAAATATATGATAATATAGTCTTGGATCGAGGGGATAATGATACTAGATCTATTTGATGTGTTATTGCATAGTTATTGATAGCATCTACTACATCATTACTATTGAGTATGGTTGTTTTTATTTTGAGCCCAGGATGATTTGATTTGATCTCAGACGTATCTATTTGAGCGGTAGCATTATTAGATACATGGACTATATGCAACTCCGTGTCCAACTGTGAGCAGAGCTGAGAGAGACTATCGATTTCACCTTTTTCGATTGTAGTATGGTCGACTGCAAGGAGTACTTTTTTAATGCCTCGATATCTAGCTTTTTGTGGTACCAACAATACTGGACTAGGTGACTTGGATACGATATCAAGGGATACTGATCCAAATACTTTCTTTAGCACATTACTTGATCCTGACGATCCGATGATTACCAATTCTGCATGATCTTCATTGATTGACTCTAAGATAGAATCTACTGCAAAACCTACTTTAAAATCTGAAGAAACTAAAGAAGCACTCAGGATGTCACCGCCACAATCTTGATTGATACTATCTACTAGCTTATCTAATCTAAGTGCGACCTCTTGTTGGCTCGTTGCATCTACTTCAAGGTCAGTATTGATCGTAGGTTTGGGTTTGTAGACATGCAATACTTTTGTGACAGCACTCAGGTCTGTTGCAAGTCTATGGCCATAAGATAGCGCATTGAGAGAGGTGTCTGAGAAGTCGATAGGTATTATAAATTTTGACAAAGTTCCGTAGTTTTGAGTTGATAAAATTTCGTTGACAGCATCTCTCAGAGACTTGCTGAATGATCCGTTGGACTTCAGTCCAATAATGTGGTCATCATCCATCTGGATGGCGGGAATGGACTCTATACCTTTGGCCAAAAACTTAGATACATCTGTGATCTCTGTTAGAGAAAAAGAGATTTTTGCCTTGAGCAACAACTCACTTATGACAGATAAGACGAGCTTATGCCCAGGGGTATCTGTACCGTATACTTTGATATCCATTCTTGTATATTTTAAATATTACAAATTGAATTTTTTCGCTTGCGCTAATATTCTGCGACAGCGTTTTTATCCTCGGCTAGCTTATTGATAACATCATACGTAGTGATAATCCCAACAAGTAGCCCATTGTCTACTACTGGTATGGCATGAAAAATATTTTCCTTAAATAATTCAAGAGCAACATTGATCCGACTTGTAGATTCAAGCTTGGCGATGCCTTTGGTCATTATGTAGTCTACTTGGTAGTTATTCATTCTGATCTCTTCCAATTTTTCGTTTTCCTTAGTATCTAAAAACCCTCTTCTAAAAAACAAGTAGTCAGACTTACTCACGATACCTACTAGTTCGCCATCTAGCGTGATAGGTATATGATGTACGTTCTTGGTTTTAAAGATTTTTGCGGCTTCAGCAATACTAGCGGTAGGTGCTAGTGTGATGAGGTTGGTAGACATAATGTCTGAGACTGGATTTAAAATATTCATAACTATAGATTTTGATACAAATATGAAGGCTATTTCAATCAGAGTCTATGATGAAGATCACATGGAGCTATGATCTTCATCACAGAGAGTTGATATATACTAGGCATAGATTTGTTATAGAAAGAGGATAAACCGAAAGCGGTTTCATGCCAAATTCAATTTATGAGCACCACATTAACTTAATTGAGAAATTCATAAAATCTCTTAATTAAATACATATCGTGGCTAGGGCTGCAGCTGTGTATTACCTTGATTTTGTGAATTTGTCAGGCATTTTTATAAAAAATCTGCTTTATTCTTAGCGCTGAGACTATATCGGAGGATTTACAATTTGTCTAATTCAAAAATGATATAACTTGCATGGGAGAATATAACAGTAAATTCATGAATCAAGATAAAGGTGATTTTGTACAGCGACTCAAATCCATCATCGATACGGCTATCGATGGGATCATTACAATAGATAATCGTGGGATTGTAGAAACGATGAATCCATCTGCGGCAGTACTGTTTGAATATGACGCAGAAGAGGTGGTCGGCAACAATATTAAAATGCTCATGCCAGATCCTTACCATCGTGAGCATGACGATTATCTAGGTCGATACCAAAAAACCAAAGTACCCCATATCAT
>CALDEO010000287.1 GCA_937942465.1 uncultured Saprospiraceae bacterium | reverse complement strand
AGTACATTGTTTTTGTGTAAACAGAATAACCTAAGCAAATGCGCTTCCTTTGGAGATAACTTATCTTGTGATTTTTCGTCACCAGAAGTATACGTCAGTATTCTCAACGGGTAATTGAAATGGTATTTACCGATTTCAAATTCAGTTATATCTTCGTTAGGATCAGCATCTTTAGAGCTTCTCTTTAATATAGCTTGTACTCTGTATAGTAGTTCCTCACTATTGAAAGGCTTCGTGATGTAATCATCAGCACCTACCTTAAATCCTTCTAAGACATCTTCTTTGAGAGTCTTAGCAGTAAGGAATATAATTGGAGTCTCTTTATCTTTTTCTCTGACTTCACGACCTAGTGTGAATCCATCTTTCTTGGGCATCATTACATCGAAAATACAAAGATCATACTTTGCTTTATCGAATGCTATTTTACCTAATTCGCCATCAGTGGCAAGCGTTACTTCAAAGTCATGCATTTCTAAATATGACTTCAGCACGTCGCCGAAGTTTTGGTCGTCTTCTACTAAAAGTATTCTTTTGGACATAGAATGATTGCTTTTATGGTTTGTTGGTCTTACTTAGGATGGATTAAATCCCTAGAAGTCACTAATTTTGTAAGGAAAGAATAAAATAAATTTACTCCCTTTACCGAGTTCACTCTGTACTTTGATCTCTCCTTTATGAGATTCTATAATCGCTTTCACATAACTAAGGCCTAATCCAAAGCCTTTGACATTGTGCAGATTACCAGTATGGACTCTATAAAATTTGTCAAAAATATGGTCTAGTGAATCACTAGTCATACCTATTCCTTGGTCTTCGATACTCACCTCTAATCCTTTCTTGACATTCTTAGTACGTACGATTATACTAGGGATATCTTTGGAATATTTTGTTGCATTGTCAAGTAAGTTATGGATAATGTTTGATAAATGCGTCACATCACCATCAATAATTGGTTTTGAAGCAACCAATTTAGTTTCGATTGTGCCATTGCTTTTTTCTACGGTGAGGAGGGCATGACTGACAGCACTTTTTATTATTTCGTGCATATCTACCTCTTCGACCTTCATATCAAAATCCCTATTGTCGATTCGAGCCATCTGCAATACTTTCTCGACTTGATCGAGCATCCTCTTGTTCTCTTGTTTTATAATGTCTATAAATCGAGTAACCTTGCTAGCATTATCGATGATCATGGGACTCAATATAGAGTCTGATGCTAGTGATATTGTTGCTATTGGTGTTTTGAATTCATGCGTCATATTGTTGATGAAGTCAGTCTTCATCTCAGAGATCTTCTTCTGTTTGAATATAACCATGACGGTATAAGAAAAACAAAATAAAATCAATCCTGTGAATATCAATGAACTCATCAAGGACTTCCATACCTGAGACCATAAGTAGCTACCCTTAGACGGGAAAAATAATTTTAAGAAACCTGGGTTTGCAACCTCAGTTCTGAATAGATCAATCTGGTATTGCGATCTGAATAGACTGGTATTTAGGTCACTAGCACTACTCTGTCCCGTACGGCCGACCATAGGTACATAGTTGCCATTGAGTATAAAAAAGTGCTTTGTCTCGTTGGAGTATACACCATATTCGTATTCGAGATCAATGTTTTGATTTTGCAACTCCTCTTGTATTGCGTAGTCTATTTTTTCGTTGGAGATATCTTCAAATTGTACACTAGGATTAAAAAAAGTATACGTGTCGTATGCATATAGTTCGTTAAGACTGGTCTTAGCCCCTTGTTTACCAAGATTTTTGAATGGTTGTTTAGAGAGTATTCCTAGTTTACGATCACCAAGTAGTTGCTCGTTTTTGGTACTTCTTATTTTATTATTGATTTTCTGATTTTCATCAGCCTCTTTCTCTATTTGTTGCTTGACACTATTGAGGGTCAACGTAACTTTTGAGTCAAATATATTTTCATTTAAATCTACTTGCCACTTGATCCAAAAAAATTGAATCAACGCTATACCTACGAGTGCAGCACTCATAAGGATAATAATCGCCCAGATAGATTTTCTTGTCATGAGGTTGTAGATTTACTTTAAATAACCCTCTATTTATACATGAAAGTAAGGGTAGTAATTATGTTTAACTAAGTTTTAACCATTCAATTTTGATTTATTTTGATCTTGGAGTACTCGCGACCAAGTGTTGTCTTTATTATGTTTAGGATTGTAAATAATATTTTGCTTCCCGAGTTGCATCTGATAATTCATTCCCCGTAAGGGTAGGGTACCTATGGTATTTAGGATATAGTGTTATCTTTCATCATCATTTAGCTCACGTATCATAATTGCTTAATCATGAATATTGCAGGACTTCAGTATGAGATCATTTGGGAAGACCCTAAAGCCAATTTTGATGTCATCACTACCATGTTGAGTAAAGGAAATAAGAAAGATATAGATGTGGTGGTATTACCTGAGATGTTTAACACAGGATTTAGTATGAATAGTGCTGCGATTGCAGAGTCCATGGATGGTCCATCGATACAGTTTTTGCAGTCTATAGCTGTGACATATGATGTGCTTGTTATTGCTTCACTAGCTATCAAGGACAATGGACATTACTACAATAGATGTGTCGGTGTGACAGCGACTGGTGTCGAATTTTCGTACGATAAAAAGCATTTATTTGCTTACGCGAATGAAGACAAAGCGTACACCAAAGGAGCAAGTAGAGTGGTGTTTGATTATAAAGGGGTAAAGATATGCCCACTAGTTTGTTATGATTTACGATTTCCATTGTGGAGTTACAATGATGCTGAGATTGATGTCTACATCTATATGGCCAACTGGCCTGAGACGCGAGTCCATCATTGGAGCTCATTATTGGTTGCAAGGGCAATAGAAAATCAAGCCTACGTTGTAGGAGTTAATCGAGTAGGGCAGGATGGGACAGGATATGAATATAACGGAAAATCGGCTGCAGTAGACTATAATGGAGTTTATTCGGCGGAAGCCTATGATCAAGCGGGCATCATGGAAAGTAAAGTGGATGTGGAAGCTTTGAAAGCATTCCGTAGAAAGTTACCTTTTTTAAAGGATCAGTAGTTGTCAATGTTTATTTAACTGGGGAAGTGGCATTATTCTTGGACATATAAGTTTTATACATAATGCGTCCTCTAACCTCTAGGGGATATTAAAACTTGATATGATGCCAGTATTCAATATTTTCAGAAAGATAAGTCTTGCACTATTAGTAGTATTTGTAATTGCGTCGTGTCAGTCACATCAGCAGACATATCGCATATCATCAGCTAAGCGACCAGCTTTCAAAACTCGAAAATACGAACCAAAACAGCAAGAGGTCGTCAATCATCGAGAAGCTGTGAATCACCAAGAAGTTGTCAAGGTTACGCGTCAGACGTCATCGCTACGAAGTGATATTGTTGCTGAAGCTGAGAAATATATAGGGATCACCTATCACTATGGTGGTAAAACACCAAGTCCGGGATTTGATTGTTCTGGTTTTTTGACTTATGTATTCGGTCAGAAAGGATTGCCTATCAGAGGATCTTCCAAAACATTGGCCAAAATGGGGAGAAAGAAGAGTATCAATGCTGTTGAAACAGGAGATTTAGCATTTTTTGGAAGTAACGGTAAAGTGACGCATGTAGCCTTAGTGGTGGATCAGCAAGATCAACAATTGAGAGTGATACACAGTACATCAACAGGAGGGGTACGTATCGATGATGTGTTTTCATCTAGCTATTGGAAGTCAAAATACCTATTTTCAAGGTCGATTATCGAAGAATAAATGAAACTATATCAATTGATTAAGCATTTAGTACAGTGAAACGATTAATAAACTATATTTTTGGTCTTTTTTTCAGATCAAACCAAAATCCCAGAATGATAAACCTAATACTATTCGGACCTCCAGGGTCAGGTAAAGGAACTCAAGCCAAACAGTTAGAATCAAAGTACAATCTTGTGCATGTTTCGACTGGTGATTTGTTTAGATATGAAATAGGAAATAAAACACCTCTAGGCCTCAAAGCCAAAGAATACATGAATGCAGGTCACCTAGTGCCAGATGAAGTTACTATCGGTATGCTCCAGAATAAGGTGAACGCTAATAGCGATGCCAAAGGGTTTATATTTGATGGTTTCCCTAGGACAATACCGCAGTGTGAGGCGCTAGACTCATTTCTTGATACTAAGGATGATCAAGTCAACTGTCTCATCGCATTAGATGTAGACGAAGAAGAGATCGTAACAAGATTGCTCAAAAGAGGAGAATCATCGGGTAGACCAGATGATAGCAATGAAGAGGTGATCCGTAATAGAATCAAAGTATATAAAGACGAAACTGAAGTAGTCTATGGATACTACGACAAAAAGAAATTGTCATCAACAGTAGATGGGATGGGTACGATCGATGAGATATTCGATAGACTATCTGTTGCTATTGATGAAAATGTGTAAAATAGGATAAACTTATATATCCATGTATAGCATATGCTGTACAACATGATTGACATGTACTGATCTCAGCGCTGTTGATTCAAATTTTTCTAGAAAATGGCAGATAAGAATTTTATTGACTACGTAAAAATATGTTGTCGCTCAGGAAAAGGAGGGGGAGGATCTGCCCATTTTTTTAGAGATATATTGAACTCTAGAGGAGGTCCAGATGGTGGAGATGGCGGTCGTGGAGGCCACATCATACTCAGAGGTAATGAGCAACTATGGACATTGCTACCGATCAAGTATCGAAAGCATGTCATCGCAGGTCATGGATCTGTAGGTACAGGTGGTCATAGTTCCGGTGCCAATGGTGAGGATATCATTCTAGATGTGCCGCTAGGTACCGTAGTCAAAGATGCTGAGACGGGAGAGACTATGTTTGAGATTACCGAGGACGGTGAGACTCGTATCGTAGTCAAAGGTGGAATAGGAGGTCGTGGCAATAGTCATTTTAAGTCTTCAACCAACCAATCTCCTCAGTATGCTCAGCAAGGTAGAGAAGGTAAAGAAGAATGGAAAATATTAGAACTTAAGGTACTTGCAGATGTAGGACTAGTAGGTTTTCCCAATGCTGGAAAATCAACATTGCTAGCATCTATCACAGCTGCTAAACCTAAGATAGCCAATTACGCATTTACAACACTAGTACCCAATCTTGGGATTGTGCCATACCGTAATCATAAGTCATTCATCATGGCTGATATACCGGGTATAATCGAGAAAGCGCATGAAGGTAAAGGTCTGGGGATTCGGTTCCTAAGACATATCGAACGTAATGCAGTGTTACTCTTTATGATACCTGCTGATAGCGATGATATCAATAAGGAGTACGCAATATTACTCAATGAGTTGGAGCAGTTTAACGAAGAGTTGATACACAAGCCTCGACTCCTTGCCATCACTAAAAATGACCTTATTGATGATGATCTCAAAAAGATGTTGTTAGACGACATGGAGATCGATATACCGACTATGTTCATATCCTCGATAACGCAGAATGGTATCGTCGAGCTTAAAGATAAGCTTTGGGAAATGATGAATGCTGAGTACTAGTTTGGAGATTGTAATTTTCTTTTAAACTATTATTTAGTGCTGCAGTTAGTAGCCCTTGTTCCACTTTATCCTTATTATTGAGATCATGTTATTATGTCTGTTTTGATAAACAACTGATCGTTTTAATGTGTTTTCAAGCGGGTAATGCCGTCATTCAGGTAGATTTCCTATTTTTAACTAGTTAAGAATCCACACCACTATGAAAAAACTCATACTTCTCTGTTCGATCTTATGTGTTCTATTAAGTACAGATACTATTAATGCTCAAATATCTACAGGCACAATTATGTGGGATGGGATAGAGCGAGATTATATATTACAGATCCCGACAGGGTATGTTGAAGGAGAGGAGATTCCATTAGTTTTTAACTTTCATGGATTTGGGTCGAATGCTATACAGCAACAGTTCTATGCTGGTATGACTCCACTTTCTAATAGTGAAAAATTTGCTGTCTGCTACCCAAATGGTGTTGATGCAGCTTGGAATGTAGGCTGGTCATTCGGTAGTCAAGCCGATGATGTGGGTTTTGTCGGAGCGATGATAGACAAGTTTAGTGCAGATTATAGCATCAATAAACAGAAAATCTACTCATGTGGTATGTCCAATGGTGGCTTTTTTAGCTACGTACTAGCTTGTGAGATGGGTGATAGGATCGCCGCTATAGCTTCTGTTACTGGTGGTATGGTAGATGAGTATGTACCCAATTGCAATCCTGATAGAAAGATACCTGTCATGCAGATACATGGTACTGCAGATGACGTAGTAGCATACAATGGTACCGAGGGAGTGTCTATACCAGTAGAGACTTTAATGAATATATGGACAGATAGTTATACCTGCACAACCCCAGGAGATACAACAGTGATTGCTGATATCAATACGGCTGATCAGACAACTGCAATACGTATTGACTATATCGATTGTCAAGACGATCTAGAGGTGGTATTCTATAAGATCGATGGTGGTGGTCACACATGGCCAGGAGCTGCCATTGATGTTGGTATTACCAATAGAGACTTCGTAGCGAGTGAGGTGATTTGGGAGTTTTTTAATAGATTCGAAAATCCTGTAAACACCAGTACGACAGATCTATCTGTATTGGATATTACACTATCTCCTAACCCTGTAGCTGATATTTTATTTGTTGAGGGTATTGATGCTTTCGCAAATATCCAAGTATACAATATGCAAGGGCACAAAGTAATCAACCAGAAGATCCAAAATGGACAGTTGGCAGTTGCTGACCTTGAAGCAGGTATTTATATCTTGAAGGTAGATGGAACGGATGCTGTAGGGAAGTTTGTAAAGATGTAATCCAAGTTATTTTTTTAATTTTGAGTAGTTTTAATAAAGGATGTCGACTTAGGCTCATGTATCATTTATTGAGCTCAATAGAAAAGTAAATTAATATGAATCAAGATATAAGAGAATGCATCAACAAGGAGATTAAGAGTCTTGGTGTTGCAAAGGATGAATCGGAAATTAAAAGATCATTCATTTTAATCTCAAAATGGCTAAAGCACTCCGTAAGTGGGGCGCAATATAAAGAGTGGGTCAGCCTTAGAAATGAAACAAATAAAATTAAGCTTATTCATTTGACGGAATTGACGAAGGAGTTAGATAAGACCGAAGAGGAGTAGTCTTAGCCTGATGTGACTTTGCTGAGATTTGACTGTAGTCTGTTCTTCTTTTGCTGGAGCAAATTGTACAAGGAATTGTAATATTGAATAATTAAAAAATAGGGTATGAAAATAGTGGTTTGTGTATTGGCAATGATGTTTGGTAGTTTAGTTGGTCATTCTCAGTCGTCCTCGGTTGGTTTGTTGGGTAGTAGTATTTATTACCAATCCACTTCTGGGGTTCAATTGGGCCTAAGGCTCAAAACAGAAATTAAAGACAAATTTCATGTTTTTGGAGAAGCCAATTTTATTAGTCTTGATGATAAAACAACATGGATACGAACGACTACGTCTTTCGATGGTAGTATTAGCGAGACTACAAGAGAGTATCAGACGAACGTAATGATTGCCCAAGGGGGTGTAGAATATAAAGTACTATCTGTAGGTAAAATTGATTTTAAACTGAGCTTGTCTGGCGGCTTTATGAGAAATTCGGTTGATTACTTTGGTCTTATACAAGGAGGTATGTCTTTCGAAAGTAAAATTACTGATCAGTTATCGATTGGGGTTCCTTTTAGTTATTCTTATGTGACCTATGCGGATGATGAAATTCATTCTTTGGGATTGAGATTGTCTTATTTATACTAGAGGCTTGGTTCTTAGTCTACTAATATTCTGTTAATGTTTGTTGAAGGTCAGGGATTGGTATCACTTTTCGTGTCTAGTTGATCATGTGCTGCAGTCTTCGTGCTGTGATACGGCTTTTACAATCTAATGTGATTATAAAATTATGTTAATATCTATAATTTTGCAGTTATCTTTCTGTAAAGGTGTATCTTACACTTTATGATAATTAATAATATGACAGATAAGACAATGTGCCGATTGTAGACTTTAACATTTCGTTGAAGTATCTTATTGTGTTTGTAGACGTCATAAGTGTATAGAGTCTTTATTGACTTGCGATGATTTTTGTCTTTTTAAGGTTTAAGTCAGTAGACCACACTTCCATTTACTTAATTTAAAGAAATAATAAATATATTATGAAAAAAATGTTTTTGAGTACCCTCGTGGTTTTTGGATTTATGAATTTCGGTATTGGACAATCTATTGCTAGCGTCGAAAGAATTTCAGTAAAAGCATACGATACAGATGGAAAAGTAGAGCAATTTCAATTAAGAGGTGCTGATGCACTTTCATTTGACGTTCCGACATATATTAAGGAGAATGATCACTTAGAGAGATTAACAATCAACGGATCATTAAAAAATGAACTTACAACGACCATCATCAATTTTGATTCTAATAGTCAAGATATTTTTGAAGGAGACGCTATATGTAAAGATGTACAATCTAAGCTTACACCGTTCCTAGGTGTATGGGGTACAACTACTAGAAAAGATCATAAAGGTGTAGATGTAAGAAAAGTAATACCTACAACTGGAGCAGCAGCAGCTGGTATAATGAAAGGAGAAAGTATCACTGAGTTTGATGGAGTAATCATCAGTAACTTCCCTGAGCTTAAGACAGCTGTATTATCTAGCGAGATAGGTGATAGAGTAGAGTTAACAATTCAGAAGGATGCTGAGGAGTACACTAAAAGTGCTGTCGTAGGGAGTAGAGGTCTCACTACAGTTACATATAAGTACTGTAAAGAGGAGCAAGTTGAGAGCCTTGCATCAAATGATGTAAGTATCGAAGAGGTTTCTTTAAACTCATATCCTAACCCAACAACTGCGTTATCTCACATTAACTTCAAGTCAGGATCTGATGCTGATGTTATCTTTAATGTAATGGATATCAATGGTAACTTAATCCATAAAGAGATCTTCACTAATTTTGATGGTAATTTGAAACTAGATTACAATCTTAATAGCGCAAGTGATGGTACGTACATCATTTCTATCCAACAGGGAGAAGAAGTATATACACGTAAAGTACAACTGATCAAGTAATATCAGGAAAAATATAGTTTAAAGCGAGAGTCTATCAAAGGCTCTCGCTTTTTTTATGCCATATGGTGAAGTCTGCAATGTGAGATATTTATCTATTATAACGGCAGTAAATCAAATAATATAGCGATCTAGTTGAGTTACTTTTAGCGACTATGTAAAGTTAATGCATAACTATTTAAAGTCTACTGAGCTCGAAATTATTCGCTCTTGCCTAAGGAATCTAATAGATAGTGTCACTTAAAGATTAGCTAATGGATCGAACAGGTCAATAGATTATCAATCATTTAGGGCCTTTGACATTCTATTGTGTTTTGCTTTTGTATGTAGAATCGGGTATGGAGGATATAATAAATTAAAGGTAATCCATTATTTTATTGAAAATAAAGTGACTGTATTTTCAATAAAAACAGGGGAGTAGAGCTTTTTTTACACTAAATACGGGTGTTTTGACTTTTTTTTTGCCAAAGGTGAAACTAAAAGCAGAAAATTTAGGTTCTTTACAGTGAGGCAAGGGGATTAATCTTATTTCCTGCCTGTTTATATAATATATGTTTAGTTATGGATAATGGTACAGTAAAGTTTTTTAATGAAGGTAAAGGTTTCGGATTTATTACACCTGATGATGGTGGTAAAGATGTGTTTGTTCACATCAACGGAATCAATGGTAATGGTCTTAACGAAGGAGACAAAGTTTCTTACGACGTTCAGGAAGGACAAAAAGGATTAAATGCAGTAAATGTTGATGTAATATAATTTACACAGTATTCACGATTTAATCGTAAATCATATAGGCCCGCTAACTTGTTAGCGGGCCTTTAGTTTTTTAAGGAAGTCTCATTTTCTTATTAACTTGTAGAACAGAACAAACAATAGAGCTCAACATGTAGTTCTAACATTATAAGAACATTGTTTCCCCACCTTCTAAATTTCAAGAGTATGACTTCGTTTAGAATATTACTAATCATATTTTTTGGATACATCCTACTCACACCGATCTCGGTACAGTCTCAGGATGTCAGTGCATTTATTCATGTTGATCAATTTGGGTATTTGGCGCAGGCCGAGAAAGTTGCCGTTATATCTGACCCTCAAGTGGGATACAATGCAGCAGATGCTTATCAAGTAGGTAACGTATTGCAAGTACGTGACATGACTACAGATGATATCGTATTTACTGGAGTGACGGAGATATGGAATAATGGTGCAACGCATGACTACTCTGGAGATGCGGGATGGTGGTTTGACTTTAGTGAGATTACTCAAGAGGGGAGTTACTATATTTTTGATCCATCGACAGATCATAGATCTGTTCAATTTACAATCAATACAAACCCATATAGCGAGGTCATAAGAGCCGCGACTAAGATGTTTTATTACAATCGGTGCAATGCAACCAAAGAGATGCCATTTGCGGAAGCTAACTGGACTGACACGGATAACTTCACTCAAGATACGGAGGTGAGATCGGTATTGGATCAAGGTAATACAGCTACGGCGAGAGACTTGAGAGGAGGATGGTTTGATGCAGGGGATTACAATAAGTATGTCACATTTGCACATAACCCGATCCATCAGTTGCTTACGAGCTATGAAGACAATCCTACATTATTTACTGATGATTGGAATATTCCCGAAAGTGGTAACAATATCCCAGATATATTGGATGAAGTAAAATGGGAGCTGGACTGGTTATACAAAATGGTCAATGGTGATGGAACTGTGATCCTTAAGATGGGGAGTCTAGAATACGAGATCAATGATGCAGCTCCACCAAGTATTAATACAGACCAACGATACTATACACCGACGTGCTCATCCGCATCGCTTGCAATAGCGAGCTCACATGCACATGCAGCCAAGGTATATGCAGCCTTCCCATCGATGCAGGCATTTGCGCAAATACTTGAGAGTGATGCGATTCTTTGTTGGAATCGTTTTTTGGAGTTCTATGACAATGATAATCTAGAACTAGACTGTGATGACATAACGGTGAAAGCAGGAGATGCTGACTGGGACGAGCAGACTCAGATCGATAATGCATTGGTCGCTGCAACGTACTTATTTGATATCACAGGAGATATGCAATACTCAGACTTTGTGGTAGACAATGTGAGTCTTGCGAGACCACTTGTCAACGAGTTTTATGCTCCAGAGAGTGCAGTACTCTTGGAGGCACTGCTCAACTATGCTTATAATACAAATGGCGATCAAACGACTCAGCAGTTAATAATCAACTCCGTGTCTACTGCTCTAAGCAATAACTGGGGCAATTATTTTGGTTTTAGTGATGAGGACTTATATCGGTCTTTTGCTCCAGATTATGTTTTTTATTGGGGGAGTAATATGACGATGGCCAACATCGGTAACCTATGTAATACAATATCAAAGTATAATATCTCTCCTGCGCTAAGTGCTGACTTGGATCGCAAAGCTGCAGAGTTATTACATTATTTTCATGGGATCAACCCTCAAGGGATGGTCTACCTATCCAATATGTACTCTCGTGGTGCAGAGCGATCGGCTAATGAAGTCTACCATGCATGGTTTAATGAAGGCACTGACTGGGACAATGCATTGACAAGCCCTTTTGGTCCAGCTCCAGGATTTTTATCTGGTGGTCCCAATCAAGGTTATACAGGCAATTTATCACCTCCAGCAGGGCAGCCTATCTTAAAAGCATATCTTGATTATAATAATGGGTATAGTGATGTAGCATATGAGATCACGGAGCCTGCGATCTACTATCAAGCGGCATATATACAGCTACTGTCTAACTATGT
>CALDEO010000286.1 GCA_937942465.1 uncultured Saprospiraceae bacterium | reverse complement strand
AGTATCCACTAAATAGCTCGAATAGTCTGATAAACCTCCTGGCGCCCCATGTACAAAAACTAACAATGGCATCATCAAACTATCTGAATCCGAAGTAACTCTAGGCTCCACACATGCATACCGTATAGAATCATTACCAATAGCAAGTCTATGAATACTCACCTGATTATCTGTAGTACTAAGTAAAGCGACTACGTCCTCATCATTAGGCTGCATATACAATATGCCCATAACATGCAACAGGGCAATGATCAGTGTGGCCAAACCTATAAAAACTACTAAAATCCACTTTATAACTTTCTTCATGCTAGACATACAATTCAAATAAGTGTCAATAGTTTGTTAAGGGCTCTATAATATACCCTTAATCTGGATATGAATAAATAATTTAACAATATAGAAACTGAGAATCATCACCATATTACTTGATAAAACAACAATGACTTTGGATATAAAAATAGACATATGGGATAGTTTAAGATGGCTGACCGCATGTATGTTATTATCCTTGATGGCGGCACAACTGGTGATACAGCAAGACTACTCCCGATATGTATATACCGACCTCCTGAGCTATTACCTTGGCTTAGGCTTCATCGCAGGTATCGTCATGAGTACCGTCTCCGATCGGCTTCATGATAAGAAGCAGTGGTTTTATATCGTTGGTATGGCGATCAGGTATTATGCAGGGTTCTACATGATCACATCAGGATATGCCAAGATAGACGATACTTTTTTTGATGTGAGCTTGACTACTTATAACCAAGTAATGATCGATGCATCGGGTAGAGACTTTGTCTGGACATTTTTTGGATATACCTATGGATATCAAGCAATCATAGGGATGATAGAGATCATAGGATCTGCTTTTTTATTTTTCAGGAATACGAAGTTGCTTGGTAGTCTCCTTTTGGCATTCATATTGTCTAATGCACTACTGATCAATTACTACTACAATCTTGATCGAGGGATATGGACTGGGTCATTATTAGCGATAAGCTCCTACCCGATCATAGAGTCTATTCCAAGGTTGTTTAAGTTTTTTATTCAGAATAAAAGTGTCGACAAAATATCTTTTCCATTTTTACATAATCCCAAATTGTACAATGCATTAGGGATATTGAAAATCATCGTAATACTAGGTCCCATCGTAATGTACCTCTGGCGTATGGAAAACATAGAAAAGTGGACTCGACACAACTATGACCACCCAGCCGTCGGTGCCTGGATTATTGATGAAGTCAGACATTCTACTCCGATAGATAGTACTCATACACTCCCAAAATTTAAAAGGCTACTACTCAACAAAGGTCGGAGAGGAGAACTCATCACAAATGACACTACATCGGGGTTTGAGTATATCGTAGACACTACCTACGATCAATTTGAAATGTACAACTTTTATGAGTTTAGAGATATGGACGTTAAAGGGAAATACATCATACAGAGTCCAGACACATTACTTTTTCAGGGTCGCAATCAAAAGGACTCGCTTGAGTTCTTAATGATACGAGATAAGCGGTTTGAGGAGCGGATACGTAGATTAAAATGATCATTCCACCCCATTACTAAAAAATCTAAACCACTGACAGTCAACATATTAGTTAAATTTAAAATATGAAATTTGTCATTAACTGGCCATAACACAAGATTTTAAAAATTATTTAATGCAAAATGCTATTATTTAAAAATATTTAGTAATTTAACATTGAAAAACAAACCAATCTTCTCCAAAAGATCTAATTGATCGACAATCTACCTTGTTACCTTATCGGTAATGTCATGCTATTTTTTTGACGTTACTTTCAAGGAAACAATATACATATTGGTAGAATCAGATAATGCATCCCATTTAACGATATTATCTAAAAGTACGTACCCTAATAGACGGTATTAGTTGTACAGTTAACTTTATTATTCACTACCAAAACAAGGACAGACTACTATACTCTGGACCGATCTCGATTACTCGTAATCTGGCGGACTAACACAACTTGTCTCTGTCTACTATGAATGCTTAATTGCTTTTAAAATGAATCAATTGTACTAATTCATCATGGCATTGCTATGCCATAATATCAAACTTTATTCTAATGTATTTATAACCATATACTATGATTCTGAACCTCTACTTATTCAACAGCTAAAACAATTACGATTGCAACTTCCATAAATCAATTTTCTATTTAACCTCTGTAAAGATTTATACTTTTTACAATCAATAAAGAAACTATGAAAAGATTTTTACCCATTTTACTTGTGATATTTATTTGCACAAATTCGTATAGTCAATGTCCTCCGCTCCCTGATGCTATTTATTGCTATGACAGCGATGAAAGTAATGTTGTAGCCTTCGAACTGTGTCCCGACCCTGGAATGACTCTAGATGTAATTATAGGTCAAGGTTCATTTGAATCTTGCTGTGATGGACTAACTGTATTTTCTGGAGCTAGTGGTTCGGGTACAACTGGCACACAGATAACAGCAATTACAGGAACTCTTACTGGTAGCACAATTACAGCTGCTGCACCTGACGAGTGTTTAATCTTTGTTACAAACTCTGACTTTTCAGTGAGTTGCGCTAGTGGCTCTCAAACAGAGCTACAAGTATATGTAGGAACTGTTATCCCAGTACCAGGGTGTAATAATCCGCTTGCAACAAACTTTAATCCATTAGCAACATGTGATGATGGATCTTGTGTTGTAGCTAGCTGCCCAGGTGTTACTGCAGGATGTGCAACTGGATGCATCACAGAATTCAGTGGGACATCAACTGGCGGAGGTCCTGGCACAACAGCATCCCCCGCTACAGGCGCAAACTTTGAAATTTGTTATGAGTTACAGGGATATTCCGAGACTGGAACCAACTGGGTACACGGCGTTTATCCTGACAATTCGAATAACGACCCATGTCTGATTTATTCTATTTCAGCGGGTACTACAGGTGCTCAACAAGGAGTAGATGGTGCTGGCGATTGGATATTTGATATTAACGGTTCAAATGGGCCAGGCTTTTACTTCGATCGTAACCTAGACGGTGCTTCAAGCGATAATTTTGGTGATGATGGTGACGGTACTACTTTCTCTCATTTAAGTCTGGATCCTTTTTGTTTTAGCATTACCGTGACTATGGGTGCTACTTGCGTGGGTCCTATCGAATATACACCTGCAATTGCAGTAAGTGGTGATGGAGATAGTGGTAGTTGGACTAATGCCGATTGTTTAGGTGCCGATGCTCAATTTTCACCAACTTCTTCTCCGTCTTTCAATATGAATGGCGCAATTATTCTACCAGTAGAACTTAAATCATTTACAGGAGAAACAATGGAGAGATCTAACATGCTTAAATGGGCAACAGCTAGTGAAATAAATTCTAGTTATCATTCATTAGAAAGATCAGTTAATACCAGAAACTGGACCACTATTGGAACAATCGAAGCTAATGGTAATGCAAGTAATACATCTACTTACAACTTTGAAGATACAACACCTACCCAAGATGCCTATTATAGAATCAAATTTGTAGATTTTGATGGTTCTTATACCTTTTCAAACACGGTGAGATTGCTGCGAACAAGAAGTAATAAAGGCAACGAAATAACATTGTACCCTAACCCAACTAATGCCGAAAGTTTCATTACCTCTGATTACGAAATTAATGAAAGAGTATTCATTACGATTACAGATCTATCTGGCAAAGAAATACTTACACAAACTGTTGCTAACCCTAATGGTGTACTAAATACATCCTTAGACTTAAGTGACTTGTTATCTGGTATATACCTAGTTAATATCCAGACTAGTACATCTCAACAGGTTATTAAACTTGTTAAACAGCAATAAAATTAATTTGTAGAACAAGACTTCATAAACGACATAGGCTGTTCATTAATTTGAGCAGCCTATTTTTATTTAAACCTGTATCAATTATTCCTAATTAGGATCCACATCCATATTAAATCGTACAGATTTCAAACCTGGCATATTACGTAGTACGGATCGTACTCGCATTACCTCTTGTTTGATTTTCACAAGAGACTCTTGCTTCCGCTCCATCTTTACTGTGATCAGTTGGATATACTGCCCTCTGATCCGATTGATACCAGGCTCCGACGGTCCGATAACTCTTTTACCAAGGGTTTTACGCAATTCTAATGCTACTATTTGAGCGGCCTCCCCTACGGTCTTTGCATTTTTATGCTTGAGGATGAGCTGTATCAATCTGAAGTAAGGAGGATATATAAACTGCTTTCGCTCTTTGATCTCTCGATTAAAAAATCGACTATAGTTATTGTCTACAATATCTAAAATTACGGGGTGCTCCGGCTGGAAAGTCTGTATAACTACTTTTCCCTGCTTGGCACGTCGCCCTGCCCTACCTGACACTTGCGTGATCAACTGGTATGCTCGTTCATGAGCCCTAAAATCTGGAAACTGCAGCAGTAGATCGGCATTTAATATTCCTACTACGGCGATATTATCAAAGTCCAACCCCTTGGTAATCATCTGAGTTCCGACTAAAATATGAATTTTCTGTTTATCAAAATCACCTAAGATCTGCTCATACTGACTTTGCGTCTTGGCAGTATCATAGTCCAGTCTAGAGACATTGGCTTGCGGAAATAACTCTTTTAATATATCCTCTATCTTCTCTGTCCCGATCCCTTTCTCTATCAATTGATCATTACCACATCCACCACAAGCTTTCGGCACCTTGGTCTTGTAGCCACAATAATGACATCTCATCTCTTGGAAGTGCATATGCTTAGTCAGACTTACATCACAGTTCATACAATGGCTTGCCCAACCACATATCTGACAACTTACTGTAGGTACATATCCACGTCTATTTTGGAATATCAATATTTGCTCACCGAGTGACAAGGAGTATTCTATGGTCTCAATCATCGTATCACTAAAATGATTCTTTACTCGACCCGTTTTATATTTTTCTTTAAGGTTAACAATCTCTATTGCTGGTAGCAATGTGTTGCCATATCGCTGCGTCATCTCTACGACTCCATACTTGTCTGTCAGCGTATTGGCAAATGTCTCTATCGATGGTGTTGCAGTACCCATCAGCACTTTAGCTCCACTTAGATTTGCAAGGAATATCGCGGCATCTCTACCATTATATCTAGGAGCAGGATCGGTCTGCTTGTACGATGGATCATGCTCTTCATCAATGATAATGAGTCCGAGATCCTTAAATGGCAGAAACATGCTCGATCTGGCTCCTAGCAAAATACTCTTACCATTGAGGCAACTTTTCCAGAGTTCTACTCGCTGCAGGTTGTTGATCTTACTATGAAATACTCCAACTTCATCACCAAATATCTTAGTGACACGATGTACAATCTGTGTTGTCAATGCAATCTCTGGAAGCAAAAACAACACCTGCTTACCTGCATCGATCACTTCTTGCATGAGCTCCATGTAGACGCGAGTCTTACCACTCCCTGTGACTCCATATAGAAGCACTTGATTTTTGGTTTTATAATGTTCTTTGATCTGAGCTACCGCACCTACTTGCTCCTCTGATAGCGGATGGATATCGATCGTGTCTTCATCAGATTTTTTAAGTCTACTTACTTCTAGTTCTTGTTCGTCGAAGATGCCTTTTTTAATCAGTGCTTTGACAGCACCACTTTCGGTCCCAACAATCTCATAAATGTCCTTCTTTGATACTAATGGATTTTCTCTGCTCAGCTTGCTATATGCAAGGATGATATTTGTCTGTTTCTCCGACTTTTTGGCAAGTTCTAATGCCTCGATGAGTTTAGATTTATCCTCAAGGTAATATGATGTAAGAGATAAAAATTTCTCTTTTTTTACTTTAAACCGTTCTATGAGTTCTTCTACTACGGTGATTGCTTCTAACTCTAGCAATGATCGTATCGTCGGATATATAGACTTCTTATTGAGAATATCTTTAGCCTCGTTGATCGTTAGTTCATTCTGGATACCGAGTGCCTCTGTGAGTAGGTACTCATCATCGGATAGCTCATTGGCGTCGTACTCAAACGCTGGATTCAAGATCAACTTGGTCTCTGAGTTAAGTTTTAAACCCGATGGCAGTGCTACATTCATGACTTCACCTATGCTGCAACAATAATATGCAGCCATCCACTTCCAGAATGTATACTGTGTCTCCGTGATAATTGCAAGCTTATCGATTGCAGAGACTATCTTTCTTGCTTTATAAGCAACAGGAGTATCGTGATGAATACTGACTACTAAAGCCGAGTACAACTTACTCTGCAACGGCACCTCTACTCTTATACCGAACTTTACTTGATCCACTAGCTCCGCAGGTACCTCATAGCTATATTGCTTGGGTACTGCTAGAGGCAGTATAACAGATACGTAGTATTTTTTTTCTTCGGCTATCACGATATGGCGAAATTAGCAATAATAAATACAATTTATGATCTAAATTGTCTCATATAAAATGTGTAAAAATCGCAATATCTTCGTTAGGAATACTCGCTGTAGCTACGGCTATACCTGTGTTTCCTTCCTCGATCTTCCAATTTTTATTGACATTATCCAATGAGACACTTAGAACCATAATTTGTATAACAAGTGTCATCAACTAAGGAATGGTGAAATAAGAAGCTAACATTTTTCTGCTCATTATTCTTGATGTTGTTAAACTCGTATAATGTAAGTTAATAGAAAATATCTTGCGCTACTCTGAATGTATTGGCATGAGCCTCAATGATATCTCTTATCTGTGGTGAATACCCACCACCCATACATACCGCTACCGGTATATCATGCTCTCGACACTGCTCAAATACATATCGATCTCGTTCTTTGCAGCCATCAATAGAAACTGATAATCTACCTAGTCGATCACTTTTGAGTATGTCTACACCACTTAAGTAAAAGATCTGCTGTGGTTGTACTTGATGTATTAACCCTGGCAATGTCTCTTTAAGTGCTGACAAGTATTCTTCATCCTCGGTATCATCAGGGAGTCCTATATCTAAATCTGATTTTTCTTTGCGACCGGGGTAGTTTTTAGCTCCATGCATACTGAAAGTAAAAACGCTGGAGTTATGCTCAAATATCTTGGCAGTACCATTGCCTTGATGTACATCTAAGTCTACTACCAATACTCGCTCTACATCGCCTCGATCCAACATAACATTAGCAGCAATTGCGATATCGTTGAATACGCAGAAACCCTCACCATGCTCACGATAAGAGTGATGAGTACCACCTGCAATATTTAATGCTACGCCATGCTCCCTAGATATATAAGCACAATCTAATGTTCCTTTGGCGATATACTTCCCTCGCTCAACAAGTGCCGTAGTCATAGGGAAGCCAATTTTTACAGCCTCTTTACGAGTTAGGTTTTGTTGATCAAGTTTGTCTAGGTACGCTGCAGAATGTGTCAATAATAGCTCTGACCTAGTCAATTGTGTCGGATGAAAAAAT
>CALDEO010000285.1 GCA_937942465.1 uncultured Saprospiraceae bacterium | reverse complement strand
AGATACGATCCACTTCTCTAATGGTTGCTAACCTATGTGCTATGATGATCGTCGTACGACCTTCCATCAGTATGTTTAAGGCTTCTTGTACCAATCTCTCAGACTCTGCATCTAGCGAAGATGTTGCTTCATCTAGTAATAAAATCGTAGGATTCTTCAAGATTGCTCTTGCAATTGCAATTCTTTGGCGCTGTCCTCCTGATAGTTTTACACCTCTCTCACCGACAATCGTATCAAATCCTTCAGGAAATGAATTGATAAATTCCAATGAGTTGGACTGTTGAGCTGCTGTCTCTAATTCCTCTTGTGTCGCATCAGGGTTACCATACAGGATATTCTCCTTAATAGAACCTCCAAATAAGATCACCTCTTGCGGTACAATAGCAATATTCTGACGGAATGCCGTAAGGTTATAATCCGTAGATATTTTATTATCGATTGTAATAGATCCGCTATCTAGCTTGTAAAATTGCATAAACAATTGTACGATGGTAGACTTACCTGATCCACTCTGCCCTACTAATGCTATTTTCTGACCGTGATTCACTTCAATATTAACACCTTTCAGTACTTCAATATCTGGTCTTGTCGGATAAGAAAAATGTACATCCTTAAATTGGATATCACCTCTTAACCTCAGTGTATGTTTCTCTTTGGAGTCTTCAAGATTAAGCTCCGATCCATTGGCTAATATTTCTTGTATTCTCTCAGTTGCACCGACTGCACTTGCTAGTGCTGTGTATAGATTACCAAAACCAGCAATGGCTCCACCAATAATACCCGTGTATATAATGAATGCAAATAGATCTCCTACTTCCATGATGCCTTGAGCTACATAATTAGCTCCCATCCAGAGGATAAAGAATACACCACCAAACAAAATAGTAATAATGAAGATGAAAAATATTCCTTTGATCTTTGCGAATTTCAATGATATCGTCACAATACTATCTACAGACTTACCGTATCGTACAGATTCATACCATTCATTGGCAAATGACTTAACAACACTGAATGACTGAAAAGTCTCATCTACTACGGTACTTGTATCTGCTAATGCATCTTGACGACTCTTTGATAACTTCCTGATGTATCTACCAAACACAATTGCTAGAACAACGATCACGGGGAAGGTCAACAACATAACCAATGAAAGTTTATTGGCAAGGAAAAATATGACAGTTACACCGATAATCAATATGATCACTTGTCTTAAAAACTCAGCTAATGTTACAGACAATGCACCTTGGAGTTGCTCTACATCAGCAGTAAGTCTACTAGTCAACTCTCCTACTCTTCGCTCTTCAAAAAATGCGATCGGTTGAGTCAATAGTTTATTGTACAAATCTTTACGTAGATCAGCCATACCGTTTTCACTCACTACTGCGAATGTGATCGTACGTACATAACTCAGTACACCTTGAAAAACCAATATCACAAGAAATAAAATACCAAATTGACCAAGTTCTAGATCGAAGTACTTCACGGGCATTCCGGCTGCTTTATTGGCCATGTCACCTGCTGCTGCTGGAAAAATCATAAATACAGCACTACCCAATGCTAAACTGAGCATACCAATGATGAAATTGCCAATATACGGACGGATGTAGGTAAATACCTTCAACGCCTTTTTAAAACCTTCTTTCGAGATCTTTTTTTTCTCTTCTTTTTCTTCAGCCATAATTACGTTTCATATAGAGACTTCGCAAAGCTAACTATAAAGGTGGTTTAAAGTTTAATCTATATCAAGCAAGAGCCTATTTGAATGAGTATTTTACATTTTCGTGACTCTATGCTTGTATTTGTGATCTATGATCCATCCCACATCAAGTATCCCTTGATGAACATTTGAATGTCACCGTTCAATACAGCGTCTGTATTTCGGTTTTCTACTTTGGTCCGGTGATCCTTTACTCTACGATCATCGAGTACATAAGATCTTATCTGAGATCCCCACTCGTTTTTCATCTTCTTAGATTCTACTACAGACTTCTCTGCTTGTTGGCGTTCGATCTCTTTTTGATAGAGTCTTGATTTCAACATTTTGATCGCTTTTTCACGATTTAGGTGTTGTGATCTTTCTTCTTGACATCCTACGACGATACCAGAAGGTAAATGTCTTACCCTTACGGCTGATTCTGTTTTATTGACATGTTGACCACCGGCTCCACTCGCTCTGAATGTATCCCAATCTAGGTCTGATGGATTAACATCAATCTCAATCGTATCATCAATCGTCGGATGTACAAACACCGAAGCAAACGAAGTCATACGCTTACCCTGAGAGTTGAACGGACTAATACGTACTAGACGATGCACCCCATTTTCGCTTTTAAGCAATCCGTAGGCAAAGTCTCCGGTAAATTCTAGTTCGACAGATTTTATACCTGCGACATCACCATCTACTCTATTGATCTCCTTTACTTTAAAATCATTTTTATCGCCATACATGACGTACATACGATATAGCATCTCTGCCCAGTCACATGCTTCTGTACCACCAGCACCAGCATTGATCTCAATGGAACAATCAAGTTGATCTTCTTCTTGATCTAGTGTAGATCTAAATTCTACATCCTCCAATAGGTCTAGTACTTGTTGATACTTAGCATCTACTTCTTCCTCCGTACCTTCTCCATCTCTCATAAACTCGTCTAAGATCTCGACTTCGTCTACTTGAGCTTCTATCTTGCGATATTTCTGGATCCAGTTCTTATTGAACTTTAGTTCTTTGAGCAATACTTCTGCTTTCTTAGGATCGCTCCATAAGTCAGGATTTAAAGAAAGTTGTTCTTGCTCTTCTACTTTTAATAATCTCGAATCGACGTCAAAGATACCTCCTTATCGATGCCAATCTATCCTGCAAATCCTTTAACTGGTCTGCCGTCATGAGTCCTTTTTTTAAGGTTAATAATTTTTATTCGCGCAAGCTAATCCAATAATCACTAGGCTAGCGTAAAAGCGCTATTTTTCGGACTGATCAGTCCAGTATATATTTTCAAAAAATACTCATAACAGCAAGAGCCGTTATGAGTATTTATTCTTAATTCGCTCTATTAATTCTTACACTAGAGCGATATAATTGACTGTTGTTATACCTAGAATTACTCTTGTAACTCTACATAAAAAACTAAATCAGCTTTTTCTGGAATTAAGGGTGCTCTACCAGCAGCGCCATATGCCATCTCATAAGGGATGAACAATGTAGCTTTACTACCTTTTGGAATTCTTTGGAATGCAACATCCCATCCTTGTATCGCTCCACCTCTTCCAAGTGTAAAACCGAATGGTGTTCCTTTTTTGAAAGATGAATCGAAGAATGTACCGTCAGACTTCAATACTCCATAATAGTGTGCCATAACGTTGTCACCTGGCTTACCGATTTCTCCGTTTCCTTTCTCGTGAATGATGTATTCTAATCCAGTTTCATCTTTAATTACCTGATCAGCATTAGCTCCTGACTTATAATCAGCTAAAACACTTGCAGTTGTAGTTGTAACTTCTGATAATCTTGCAACTACCGCTTCTCTTTCAGCAGCCATTTTTTCAGAATCAAGCTTTAATTGAGCATCATAACTATCCTTATCTTTAATATTTCTAAGAACGATTTCGTATCTGATTTCTTTAAACTTCTTAATCTCCGAAGTCGCTGAAGGAATACTGTCAATAGGTACTACCATAGTAGCACTATCTCCTATCGACATTGTTGACAATACTTCTAGGATTGGGTTCGGCTGTTGTTGTGGTGCATCTGCGGCAGGCATTTGGATAACTGGCATTTGATCCAAGTTTCTCATTGATTGCAATACCTCTCCTGTATCACTTGTGATATCCATTTCGAAATATGCATATTCACCTGGTTGCGGAGTTGCAGTACCGTTAGATGTATGAACGGTAAATATAAATCCTTCTGTTGTTGCTTGAGGCTTTGCCTCTTGACATGATGAAAAAGTTAAACAAAATATAGCTAAAACAGTGAATAATTGAATTGATGTTCGAATCATTTTTTTAATATTTATTAAGATGATTTATTTTAATTGAATGTATTATACTCGTTATCTAAGTAGGCTCAATACTTTAACTATGCGCTATGTAGTGGCTTGACATACTTAGGTAATACCTTTTTAAATCTACTGACCACATCTTCCAGTTTGGCGTAAGCTGCACCACCAGATGCATTTTTGTGACCTCCACCGTTGAAGTGATTTCTAGTTATTTCTTGTACTGATATATCTCCTTTAGACCTCAACGAAAGCTTAACGATCGTCGGCTGCTCACGTATAAATGCTGCAACATTGATCCCTCTCATCATCAATATGTAATTGACTATTCCTTCTGTATCACCTCGCTTGATATCGAATTTCTTAAAGTCTTCTTTTGTTATTGCAACGATACCTGCTTGATATTGTGGTATTACCTCAAACCTCTCAGATAGACAATGACCGAGTAATCTCAGCTGCTTTTCTGTCATCGTATTATAGATCTGATCATTGAGCATGTAATCATCCACACCTTTAGCTTTTAGCTCGCCAGCAATTGCATAAACGTGAGGATTGGTATTGTACTTAAATGATCCCGTATCAGTAATAATACCTGTCATAAGACACTCACCCAATATAGGATCGATCAAGTGGTTGTAACCTAGATCTGTAATGAAGTCATATACCATCTCACAAGTAGAACTTGCTCCTGAGTCAGAAATAGCATAATCAACAAAAGGCTCTGGATCTATATGATGATCTATCATGATCTTAAATGCCTTAGACTCATTGATCGTTATTCCAAGTTTATCTACTCGATCCAAACCATTGAAGTCAAGACAAAAAATAATCTTTGCTTTTGACAATGCTTCTCTAGCTCGATCATGCTCTTGATCAAAAACAATAATATCGTCTACTCTAGGTAAGAAATGAAATGTATCGGGATGATCGCTCGGCATGACCACCTTAACTTGGTGATTGATGCGTTCTAAAAAAAGCTGTAAGCCAATAGATGACCCAAGGGCATCTCCATCTGGGTTGCGATGAGCAATAATGGCAATGTCCGTTGACAAAGATAACTTTGTCTTAATATCTTGTAGGTCTATCATAATCGACGCAAATGTCGATAAATTATCATGGAATCCATAATTTTATAAATTATGGATTCTGTTAATATAAAAATTGAAGGTAAATACTTGATATTCTTTGTAAAAACGGCGGTCCGTTGTGATTAGAAAGGGCTTATATGTTACAAAACCGAAGATATATCTCATTTCAGGCTAATTTTATTGGCGTTGTCACGAATGTTCTAATCTCATTTATATCTTTGCGGTCGTTTTGATAATTACAGATATAAAAAATAAATAACATGTCAGGAAATAGAACGTTTACGATGATCAAGCCAGATGCGGTAAAGAATGGTCATATCGGTGCAATCTTAGCTCAAATGAATGAAGCAGGATTCAAAATCGTTGCAATGAAGTACACTAAATTATCAGCTGAGAAAGCAGGTGAGTTTTATGAAGTACATAAAGAAAGACCTTTCTATGGTGAGTTAGTTGACTTTATGTCTTCAGGACCTATCGTTGCTGCTATCTTAGAAAAAGACAATGCAGTTGAAGATTTCAGAAAATTGATCGGAGCTACTAATCCATCTGAAGCTGCTGAAGGAACAATCAGAGCAAGATTTGCAACAAGTATCGGCGAAAACGCTGTACACGGATCTGACTCAGATGAGAATGCTGCTATCGAAGGTTCATTCCACTTTGCAGGAACAGAAATGTTCTAAGAAGAGATTAAAATGAATACATGAGAAGGATCTGATAAATTTAAACATTTACAGATTCTAATTAGACATAAAAAAAGACCTGCATTACTGCAGGTCTTTTTTTATGCCTAATGGAATTTAATATCCTAACTCCTATCTTTTACTTTAATTACTATCCATCAATTTTAACAATCGTTGATTGATATACAATCTCATCATTGCTATTGTAAATGAGAATTCTATATAATCCTTGAGCAAGATCTGATACATCAAGAGTCGTCTCGTTATTAACAAAACTACACTGATATTCTCTAGAGTACTTTTGATCTGTTGAGAATAATGCAATCTGCGCATCACCTGTATATACATAGTGAATAGTCATGATATCCGATATTGGATTAGGAAACACTTTAGGCTCCAAATACAAATCAACACCACTACAATCTTCATCAATACCGTTATCTGCAATCTCTGGTGCAGATGGATAAATGGAAGAATTGCTATCATCACAATCATCACTATTATCTGAGTATCCATCAGGTGCTACTGTATCACATACGAGTATTGAGACATTAACATCTCCATATCCATCTTGATCACTATCTAAGTAATAATTACGGTATGGAATATTATCATCCACTTCACCATTACAATCATTATCTATACCATCGCATATCTCCACTACACTAGTATTAACTCCTGACGCATCATCATCACAATCAGAAAAGTCAACAACATATCCTGCAGGTGCTACTATATCGCAGACAAATATTGTAATTGCTTCATTACCAAAGCCATCACTATCAGCATCTTGATAATAAGTATAGTAGGTGATATTATCATCTATCTCACCATTACAATCATTATCTATACCGTCACATATCTCTGCTATGCTTGAGTTGATATTAAGATCGGAATCATTACAGTCTGTTGCATCTATAACATAGCCTAATGGAGGCATTGTCTCACAAGTGCTTACTGTTGCGGTCCCATTACCAAAACCATCCGAATCCAAATCTTGATAATAGGTATAAAAAGGGATGTTGTCATCTTCTAATCCATTACAGTCATTATCCTTGGCATCACACAACTCAGGAGCTCCAGGATATACTGTACTATCAGCGTCATCACAATCCTCATATGTATAGAATCCGTCTCCATCTGTATCTTTATAAAACAGTGTTTTGGCTTTATCAAACACATCGTTTGCTATTTTGATACCAATCTTACGTCCAGGTATATCATCACACGGTGGGTGTATACCACCCCATATTCGCGATAAGCTAGTCTGATCAGATGCATCCCTGTATGTAGCCCATTGCAATTGAAAACCCTCTGATGGTCCTTTTTCGAAAACTAAAAAATCGTCTTGTTGAATATCAAATACTCCCATTCCTCCTGGGAAATACTCATCACCCGTAAGGTATGTCAAAGTCTCAGCAGCGGCTCTTGAAAATGTACTATGACCAGATAAGTATCCTGCAAACGGTGGTGTCACAAATGATGGTCTCTGATAAGGCCACCAGTTCTCTCCTAAGATCCAATCAACACCTGCTACATCTGTAACTGGATTATTGATATAGTCTGGCCCTTTCCAAGACTTTACTTTTATCTTATTGATATGTTCTCCATTCGCTCCAGCTAGAGGATCACCTGCCAAGACTAACTCAATTGAACCTGGTATCAATTTTATTCCTTCAAGATTGTAAGATGGCTGCGCAGGATCAGAACTCTGTCCTTTATCACACATATATCGTATAGCCGATACTGGTCTTACATAATCATAATACCCTTTTATACCCCAAGTAGAAACAGCTGAATCATGCATCGCTGCTCCAAGTGTAAAATATGACTTTATATCCCATTCTAGATCACTCAACACATCGCCTTCACCACCAAACTGTTTATTAAGCAATGGGTTTTCATTGATGTAATTGACTAGAGTAAACCAATGTCCTGGTGGGGTCTCTGAATCAGGACCGTCGGCCCAAAACTCTGCAAGGCATCGTCCATAATCTCCTCTTTTCACTAAGTTAGGCGCATAAGGCTGACCTGTAGAAGGGTTGACGCCATGACCTTGCCCTTTATCACCACCTTCCATATAATTGTAAAGTTGATCGTAATCAGCTAGATCATCAGGTAATACGGATTGGTTGCCAAATGATGCAGGACTGATATCAATGATCGTATTATCAGTAGCATCTAAATGTGAAGACCACTGAACAACCATTGAAAAACCTCCAATATATCCATAATCCTCTTGAGCATTTTTATCAAATATTGAAGGTGGTGGTCCTGGATCGTGATACACTTTATAAGTATCTCCGTCTCTTTGAAAAAGAGTCAAATCATCCTCGGTCATAGAGAAAGGTACAACGTTGCCCCACTCTGGTCCTACGAATGGCGGTGTATTAAATGGAATCTCATTGCCTGACTGATCTATAAATACATCTAGAGTCAATGGCTGCCATCTGTCAGGATTAATAATAGAACTATTACCCGGCTGCGCCATGACAAGTGCAGGATTGATCGGTTGATAATATAAGTTGGAATAAAAGAACGTTTCATTAGCACCATCTTGGTTACCAAAAAACAGAACCTGATTTCCTATATAATTTCCTAATGCTGCTGCTGAGCCTGTAGAGTAATCTTGGCTAGTATTAAATCTATCATAACCATGCTCAGCCATAAGGTTATTGAATCTCAATTGTGCTGCAAAACCCTCTGGAGAGAATTGAAATCGTCTTGAAAGAATTCGATACATCGCAAAACTAAGCGCCTCCTCTAACTGAGCTTCAGGATCTGCTCCTACTGTGAAGCCATCAAATGGCATCGTATATCCATCTACAGTCTTACCTAACAAATAAGGCTCTGCCTCTTCAGAATTAAAAACAGTCCATACATCGTACATAGCAAATGACGAATGCCATAAATTACGTGAATGTACAGTAGGACGAGCTAAATCTTTTCGTATTGAAGACAAGAGTACTTCATTCCATTCTTTTGCAATAGAACCTTGTGCTTTTATATCTTGGAATGGAATAGTAAACAGTAACATTAGGATGCATCCTAATAAAACTTTACTACTTCTTTGAAAATCCATATTTAAAATATTTACTTTTTGTTAATATGTCGTAGTGCAAACATAATCAATATAGAATATTTATCATATATAAAATAGAAATATCTATAATCTAAATCATTCTAATAACACTTATAAATATCTTTTAGACGATCTATTATTCTATTTTCACACCATATTAAATATAAGACACCAATATTTACACTGTTCCTTCGTAACAACGTGTTAATTTTTTTGTTGCTTCTGTATTACAGTTAATAAACGATCAAGACTTGAATAAAATTGAATATATAAAATCACTGCATAAAGCTCTCGAAGCCGAAAGAAAGTCAGAGGAGGCGTACTACAGTAATATAAACAAGAAGATATCTCTGAACGATAAAATCGCAGGTGGCCTTGTGTGGAGCAATCTCGAATTTGTAAGAAAGTATTATACAATCGGTGAGCAGATCGAAATAGAATTTAACAGAGCACCAGGTTTAGATGGTCCTCACAAACTTAAAACAGGAGCTGGATGTGCCTTGCATATTGAATTTCCTGAGGCTAGGATATACAACGGGGTCATCAGCTATATTAATAGAAAAAGCATTAAAATCATCGTAAACGCAGGGATTGATCGCATAGACGACCATAGCCTCAACAAAGGTCGTAAATACGTAGAACTCATATATGATGAGCGGCCATACAAGGTCATGAGGCAAGCGATAGAAAGTATCCAAACATCGCAATCTCCGCTTATAACAGAAATGCTGCAAGCGATCATAGAGAAGAAAGATATCTATCAACATCAAATAGCCGATCACCACACTATAGAATTGCCAAATCTAAATAAAAGTCAGAACGCGGCGATCAATGGATGTTATGCAAATGAAAAACTAAGTATCGTACACGGACCTCCGGGGACTGGTAAGACCACTACCATTGTAGAACTCGTAAGACTCTTAAGTAAAACGGAACGAAAAATACTTGTAACTGCCTCAAGTAATAACGCAGTCGACTTGCTGTGTGATGGTATAGCCCAAAGGCAAATAAAAGTACTCAGAATAGGTAATATCACGAGGATGGGTGATAACATAGTGGAGCATACTCTCAATGAAAAAGCAAGAAACCATAACGACTGGGGCCATATAAAGAAAGTAAAAATACAAGCTGAAGAAGCCAGGAAAGCGGCTCAGTCATTTAAAAGAAGCTTTGGGCCAAGTGAACGGCAAGAGCGAGATATGATGTACAAGGAGTTTAAAGATCTCAAAAAATGGGCTAAAGAACTAGAGCACCGACTACTGGATCAAATTGTAGATGAGTCTAGCGTAATAGCAACCACACTTATAGGATCAAGTCACTCTAGTGTGACCGACCTTATATACGATACAGTCATCATTGATGAAGCAAGTCAAGCTCTAGAGCCCGAATGCTGGAACGTAATACTAAAAGCTAAAAGGGTCATCCTAGTAGGAGATCATAAACAACTACCGCCGACCGTCAAAAGTAAAGAAGCAGCAAAACTCGGACTGATAACGACATTATTGGACAAACTTACGCCTATAGTTAAATCCTGCTATATGCTCAATCTCCAATATCGGATGAACGAGGCAATACTTGGATTTTCTAACCAAAAGTTTTATGACAACTTACTGCAAAGTGCCGATGCTGTCAAAAATCACACCTTGCCCAACGATACAAATCCATTGACATTCATAGATACTAGTGGTTGTGGATTTGATGAAAATTATAATACGCAGCATCGGAGTTATCACAATGAGGGAGAATATTTCATTATCAGAGAGTTCTTACTGAGACATCAAGAAAAAATAACTGGTGCGACTATCGGCATGATAACACCTTACTCTCGACAGGTTAAGTTCTTAAAAGAACAATGCGCTGGTGATGCGGATTTACAACCCTTAGGTATTGAAGTTGGGTCTATTGATGGTTTTCAAGGACAAGAGCGAGATGTTATCATCATATCTCTAGTAAGATCAAATGTCAATGGTGAGATCGGTTTCTTAAAGGATGAACGAAGGATCAACGTAGCCCTGACTAGAGCAAGAAAGAAATTGATAATCATCGGTGATTCGGCCACATTATGTATACACCCTTTATACAAAGAGCTTGTTGATCATGTAGATGCTAAAGGATTATATCAA
>CALDEO010000284.1 GCA_937942465.1 uncultured Saprospiraceae bacterium | reverse complement strand
TTAGATCCTTACTTACTATAAAAGACGTAAAAGCTCTGATTACGTGTTGATCAACAATTGGCTCATTAACACTTTCCTTTGATAAGTATTTGCCAAATTGGTTTAATACTTGTCCAGTTCTTAATGTATAATTATCCCCTTTGATACCACATATCATACTTGGAAATCTATTAAGTTCACCCCTTTTCCAAATATACGAATATAATAATTTTTCAATTGCTGTTAGATTCTTTCCATCTTTAAAATATTCATGGTTTAAGTTCCCTTGAGTCCCTAGAGCATTTTTATTCTCTAAGTTTACTATTTCCTCCTTAGAAATTTCAAAGTCTAAATTTGGATACTTGTTTTCGTCAAACTTGTTTTTTCCTAAATCCAAATTTTCAAATATTCTTTGTAAATTTTCTATACTATTGGTGTTTTGAATTTCAAATATTATGTCCTTACAATTCATGGTTTAAGTTCAATCTTTTATACTTTGAATTAATCAAGTTTATCATAAGCCCCAACTTTGACTCGTTCATAATATCTAGATAAAATAGCATTAATATGCTTGATAGCCACTTTATAATCTCGATCATTGGACTTACCTACAAAGCCTCTTAAAAACCTGGCAAACATACTTGGGTGGCCAATATTCCGGTCTAATTTTGGAAATGGTCGTACTATAGGTTTATTCTCGCTATTGACAAAAATCAAATTTCTCTCGGCATAATAACTATCAAGAAGTAATACCGTAAAATCAGTATCTAATGTAAACTCTGATCGTATCTCGGCATTACCATCCATAAAGATATTGGACCTTGCACCTTCTAGTAGTTCATCATAGTTATGATCAGGGATGAGAGCATAATTAGAAAACTTGTAACTACTCTGCATTAGAGAGTCAATATAAAACACAAAACTAGATACCTCTTGCTTAGTCTCTGCCAGGGTATTTACCGCTCTTTTTTGTATTGCTCCACTCCCGTTGCCACTATCAATAAGTTTTTGTAATTGTACTTGTTTATTGCGTTGAGCAGGTACTCTGACAACTAATGTCCCAGTCTTGAGATTTCTTATTTCTTCATTCGCGATAAGCGTACTCTGACTATCGGATGCTGGCTGCGCATTGCGGTTACAAGAGATGATCGAGATACAAAACAAGAGCAAAAAACCTGAAATATATTGTCTAAAATATGTGTTCATAAAAACCAAGGTGAGAAAATTTTATAGTATAAAAAACGATTTGAAAGGATAATACGATCATTGTCCTACAACAACAAGTTTTAAGAAAATCTCAAAATTCATAATAATAGCCTTTGAGTGCAAGATTTTTATCATTTTTGTAGTTCTTAAACATAGACTCCAACAAGAAAAAGTAACGAATATGCAAGCATCTGTAGATATTGAAGCACTGAATAAGCAAATATACGCTAACAGTTCGTTTATCGATGATATCAAATCTTCAACTTCTCAAGTAATCGTAGGCCAAGAGTATATGATGGAACGACTACTATTGGGACTATTGGCCAAGGGTCATGTCCTACTAGAAGGACTCCCTGGTCTAGCCAAGACTTTATCCATCAAGACGCTTTCTTCAGCTATTGATGCGAAGTTCAGCCGGATACAGTTTACTCCAGATTTACTACCTGCTGATATTGTAGGTACGATGATATTCAATCCGAGTACCAATAACTTTACGGTAAAGAAAGGACCGATATTCGCTAACTTCATACTAGCAGATGAGATCAACAGAGCCCCTGCCAAAGTACAGAGTGCCCTACTAGAGGCGATGCAAGAGCGACAGGTGACGATCGGTAAGGAGACATTCCCATTAGATGAGCCATTCTTGGTGTTAGCTACTCAGAATCCTATCGAGCAGGAAGGTACGTACCCACTACCAGAGGCGCAGGTTGATAGATTTATGCTTAAAGTTAATATCGGTTACCCGAATAAAGAAAATGAGCGACAGATCATCCGTAAGACCCTACTCGGAGAGACCTTGCAAAAAATAGAAGCTGTAGTCTCTAAAGAAGTAATCGAAAAATCTAGAGAACTCGTACGTAGCATATACATGGATGAAAAAATAGAGACGTACATCCTTGACATCGTATTTGCAACAAGATACCCTGCTGAGAATGGTCTTAAAGATCTTGCACCGCTGATCACATATGGAGGATCTCCAAGAGCAAGTATCAATCTAGCACTTGCATCTAAGGCATATGCATTTATCAATCGTAGAGGATATGTCATCCCAGAAGACGTACGTAATGTATGTATGGATGTGATGAGACATAGAATCGGTATCAGTTATGAAGCCGAAGCTGAGAATATAACCCAAGAAGATATTATCAAAAAAATACTAAATACTGTGGAAGTGCCTTAGATATTTTTCAACACCCAGAACCCCACCCTTCAAGACCCTTTTATGAAAACTACTTTTTTAAGAACGATATCCCTAATATTGTTTGTAAGTCTATCAGTGGCAGAGATGTCTGCTCAAATAGATGCGATCAAAAATCGTGATGTTACGACGCTGTTTAGCAATAACAAAGAATTATGGATCAAAAAATATTCTGGAACATTTGATGGTGTACACCCGATCACAATGGCAATTGCCACTAATGGTGACGAGTGGAAAGGCATCTATCGATTTGAGTCTAGTAAAACACAATTTATAATAGAAGCAGAAAAGAATAAAGACACTTTGGATTTTGTAGAAATAAATACTGACAATACCGTAACAGGTCATCTATTGATGACCCTGAAGAAAGGTGGTATGCAAGGTATGTGGAAATCTGAAGATGGTCTACAGTCTTACCCGATCGACTTGATGATTGTCAAAAATAAAATCGAACAAGTAATACCACAGGAAAGCTATGTCGAGATCTATAGTGGTATGCTTGGCGACCAACGTGCCGAATTGACATTCGTTGCAGAAGCATCCAAACCTACCAAAATAGAGTTGTCACTAGATAATAGGATCATCAGTATCAACGCCAACTGTGCTAATGAAGATTGTAGCATGTTCACCGATAGTCTATCAAGTCATAAAGAAGGTCTTAACTTCATGAAGTTCAAAAAGCAGCGAGAAACAATCTCTCTCATCTTGACCTCTGACATGGGTAAGAAAGTACTCTCATCACTTATGCTTGATGGCAGACTCGACTACCAATCCTATGACTATATAGACTTCTCAGAAAAGCGTGATCTTCTATACCCAAGAACAGGTACTAAGTTTGATAAATACTTTGATGGTCTACTAGAAGAATATACCAAGAAAGACCCTAAAGCAAAATCAGATAACGCTGATGCTGAGCGAATGAGTGATGTACTCCTAGCATGGGTTGATATTCACTACTATGATGCTAAGCTGATCAGCGGATTATTGTTCTATAAGTTGGACAGTGGTGAGGAGATGACTACACCATTTACATATGATCTTGTAAATGATAAATCACTTAAAATAGATGATTTATTCTCAAAGCGAAATACGCCTAAAAAAGTAGGTGAACCAATCTTAGCTACAGAGAAAATTAATACTACTAAATTTGATGAACCAGAATTGCAACAATGGTACTCCAATCAGACATTTGACTTAGTCACTATCAATCAAGAAGGAGTAGCATATAGCACAGAGTATAATACAATCGCTGGTACACAGACGATCACAATACCATATGAAAAGTTTAAAAAACTCATTCGCAAAGAATACAAAAACGTATTGATAAAGAAATAAAATGGATACTGCCGAAATACTAAAGAAAGTCCGAAAAATAGAGATCAAAACCCGAGGATTGAGCAATCATATCTTCTCAGGAGAGTATCATAGTGCTTTCAAAGGTAGAGGTATGTCATTCAGCGAAGTGAGAGACTATCACTATGGCGATGATGTCCGTAATATAGATTGGAATGTAACCGCAAGGACCGGCAATGCCCATATCAAAGTATTTGAGGAGGAGCGAGAGCTGACTATGATGTTGATGGTAGACATCAGTAAGTCGTCATTCTTTGGTACGAGGAGTCAATTTAAAAATGAGCTCATCACAGAGATCTGTGCCGTACTCGCATTCAGTGCATTGAGCAATAATGATAAAGTAGGGGCAGCCTTGTTTTCATCTGACAAGGAGTTATACATCACTCCCAAGAAAGGTAAAAAACATATCCTCCGGATCATCAGAGAACTCATCGATGCGCAACCGCAACACGATGGTACCGATATCACTCAGGCACTAGAGTATGTGACCAATATCCAGAAAAAGAGAAGTATCGTATTTTTGATATCTGACTTTATGGATACTGGATATGAGACTGCACTGCGTATCATGTCCAAGCGTCATGATGTGATCGCTATAAATATCAATGATCTACGAGATTATGAATTGCCTAAACTAGGTATCATGAAACTCCAGGATCTAGAAACTAATAAAAGCCAATGGGTCGATACTTCATCATCAAGATGGCGCAAAAAATATAAAGACTCTTACCTCAGTAAGATGGCATACTTTGATAATGCGATCAATAAATCTAGAGCTAGAAAGCTCAATATAGAGATGGGTGAAGACTATGTAAAATCATTGATGCAATTTTTCAAAAAGCAAAAAGCATGAAGTATCTAATATATCTACTGATATGGATGCCTTTGGGATTATTTGCTCAGGTATCGACCAAGGTGGTCTTACTGAATGATACCATTCAGATAGGAGAGATTGCCAAGATTCAATATCAGATAAGCTCACTACAAGATCCTAAAGATCTAAAGTTTGTCATCGCTAACTTTGATACATTGCGCAACGCAATGCTACCAATAGATGATGCCAAAAATGATGGAGACTTCGAAATAATAAAGACCGGCGACTGGGAAGTCAACCGACGCAAGGTAGATCCTAAGTCTCTCAAATGGGAGCGAATGAATAGAGCCTGGATCTTACAGAATACGATAGAAGTACAATGTTGGATGGGTGGAGCATACCTCATACCTCCTATGGAAGTATTGAATACAGACAGTACACAACGGATCACGAGGATGCCTCAATATCTATACGTATCGATACCAGAAAACACAATGTTATCAGATACTACGGCACAGGACCAGCCGCTCGTGATACGAGATATCATCACCGAGTCTAGGTCAATAGAAGACTTCATCCCATACTTGATAGGACTCGCAACATTGTTACTCCTAGGTCTCGCATACTGGTGGTACCGCAAGCGTCAAGCGCGAATAGAAGGTATCGTAGTTGAAGAAGTCAAGGAAATAATACCTGCCCACGTCATAGCACTATCTAAGCTAGAAGACCTTGACAAAGAGGAACTCTGGCAACAGAACAATATCAAGGAATACCAAACAAAACTGACGTATATCATCAGAGAGTATCTCGAAAATAGATACGATATCAAAGCACTAGAGTCTACAACTGACGAGATCAAGCAAGCGCTTAAAAAGCAGGACTTTGATATGAAATATGAGCTAACTTTATCGGAGATACTCCAGATGGCAGATTTAATAAAATTTGCGAAAGCGAGTCCTCCAGAAGATATACATACTCAATATATGGCTCACGCCAAGACATTTGTAAATGACACTAAATCTGTGATCCGTAAGGAAGCTT
>CALDEO010000283.1 GCA_937942465.1 uncultured Saprospiraceae bacterium | reverse complement strand
GTCAGATATGCATCAATAGGCTCCAGATTTATCTGGGGTTTAAAAATATGAATGCATCTGGGGCTTTAGCCAAAACAAATGCAAATTTGGCTAAAGCTCTACAAGGGCTTAATAATATCAAATGGGCTAAAGCCCATTCCTACTGATACCAATAGACACAATAGCTACATATCTAAAGAGGAACTGAATCTGTCCCGAGTCTCGGGATGATTGCCCCTCGCGGCGAGCGAGACATCACCTAATTTTACGTTACATTGTTCACTTTAAAGGGATTGACAATGTATGATAAACACAGTTGTGATCGCTTCTTTGATCCATATTGAAGTACAAATTTTACGATTCAATTTAAGACATGACGTTATTTAACTCGAATCACTATAAGATTCAGTTTAAATAAGCAATCATTTTTCTAACTTCGCATCTTCAAAACTATACAACGATATGTCTTTTAAGAGAACACCGATCAAAGAATTATTGAAAACTACACCAACGAATCAAGAGGTAGTAGTCATGGGCTGGGTACGTACATTCCGTAACAATCAGTTTATTGCATTGAATGATGGATCAACAATCAAGACGGTGCAAGTTGTTGTAGATTTTGAAAATACGGATCCTGCATTGCTTAAGCGTATCACTACGGGAGCCGCTATAAAAGCAACAGGTACACTCATAGAATCTCAGGGTAAAGGTCAGACCGTAGAGGTAAAGGCTTCAGAAATCCATATTTTTGGAGATTCTGACCCAGAGAAATATCCACTACAACCTAAGAAGCATAGTCTTGAGTTTTTGAGAGAAAATGCACACCTTAGATTTAGAACAAATACATTTTCTGCGATTTTCAGAATACGTCATGCAGTAGCTTTTGCAATACATGCGTTTTTTAACGATCAGGACTTCTGTTATATGCACTCACCGATCATTACAGGGTCGGATGCTGAGGGAGCAGGAGAGATGTTCCAAGTATCAGTGTTGCCATTGAACGATATACCTAAAACCGAAGACGGTGAGGTAGATTTCAAAAAAGACTTTTTCAATAAAGCCACAAACCTTACGGTATCTGGTCAGTTAGAAGCTGAGCTTGCTGCACTAGCGTTGGGTAAAGTATATACATTTGGTCCGACTTTCCGAGCAGAGAATAGTAATACCACTAGACACCTTGCAGAGTTCTGGATGATAGAGCCTGAGGTGGCATTTGCCGACCTTACGGATAACATGGATCTTGCAGAAGATATGTTGAAGTACGTAATCAAGTACTGCTTAGATAACTGTGCTGATGATCTTGAGTTTTTAGAGAATAGACTCATCCAAGAAGATAAATCTAAGCCTACTGCAGAGAGAGCAGAGATGAGCTTGACAGATAAGTTGACCTTCTGTATGGACAATGACTTCGAGAGAGTCACATATACAGAGGCATTCAATATCCTTAGAAACTGTAAGCCCAATAAGAAGAAGAAATTTCAATATGTGTTGGACGAGTGGGGAGCTGACTTACAGTCAGAACACGAGCGATTTTTAGTTGAGAAGCACTTCAAGAAGCCAGTGATCCTTACGGACTACCCTAAAGACATTAAGGCATTCTATATGCGACAAAATGATGATGGTACGACAGTGGCAGCGATGGATATATTATTCCCTGGTATCGGAGAGATCATCGGTGGATCACAGAGAGAAGAGCGATTAGATAGGTTGACACAACGTATGGAAGAGATGGATATCCCTACAGACGAGATGAGTTGGTTTATGGATACTCGTAGATTTGGTACGTGCCCACATGCGGGTTACGGATTAGGATTCGAGCGATTGGTATTATTCATTACCGGTATGAGCAATATTCGTGATGTGATACCATTCCCAAGATTTCCGGGAAGTGCTGAGTTTTAAGGGGAAAAGCATAGGATGGATAAAAGCCAATTGATAAATAAATTTAAACATTGTGGAATTATTGTTGAAGACCTAGATGGTGTTTTGACATTCACACCTAATAAGAAAAGTACTATCATGTACTGGTTATTAGCTGCGGTGTTTTTGCCTGTTTTATGGAGCTTTATATTTATTATGGGTCCCTCGATTATAGGCACAAGCATATTACTAATAGGTGTTTCTTGTTTGATCTCTGGAATTAGTACTATAAGGGATATTAAAGCATTTAATCGATGTTCAATGATAATCGGTTCTAAAGTATTAGTAATAGGAGACAATCAGTATTCGATGGATAGTGTTTTTGAGTTTTCAAGTGAAAGTACGTTGAACCCATTTTTTATAAATGCAGATCTAATACTAATGACAGAAAAAGGATCTCAAAGAGTCTTAAAAGTCACTAGGAAAAATAGAAAGTATCTCAATGATGATAAGTATGATCTTGTGTCGTATCTGAATGATTACTTAGCTTATATAAGGTTTAACAAAGAGTAATTCAATAAATTGAACTGCTATTGTTTTTAATCACCTCCCCATCAACCAAAACCCCATCCATACCGCTAACATACCAATAACAAGACTAAGCGTCACATAGCTCAGCGCAAGTCCGTACTGTTGTTGCTGAAACATCTCTAAGGTCTCACCACTAAATGTAGAGAACGTACTAAACCCTCCACAAAAGCCTGTAAGTAATAATAGTTTGAGGTGATCGCTCATACCCTTAGATATACCATAACCTAGCAGTAACCCTAGACATAGACATGCAAGTATATTGGCTGTAAAAGTAGTCAATGGAAAACCAGACTTATAAGGAATAAAAACCCCTAACATATACCGAAAAACGCTACCAAGTCCACCGCCTATAAATACGTATATAAGACTTAATTTGGTCATTTGGCCTCTCTCGCAGTTTTGCGGTTTTTGGAAACAAAGTATAGGATCGTAGATAGCAATATAGCCAACCCAAGTACCAAGGTTAATAACTTTAGAGTTCCTATTTCATCTAAAGTGACTACGATGAATATGAAAAACAAATTAACTAATACGAGTACCACTGTTGATTGCATATGTGTCAATCCACTATCGATCAATAGGTGATGTATATGACTTCTATC
>CALDEO010000282.1 GCA_937942465.1 uncultured Saprospiraceae bacterium | reverse complement strand
TTTTGGTTTTAAAACTTTAGAAAGATCATACCTCTTGAGAATGGATGGTAATGTAGTAGAACGTCCTCAACACATGTTGATGAGAGCTGCTGTAGGTATCCATGGAGTAGATATAGATGATGCTATCGAGACATACAACTATATGTCTGAGAAGTGGTTTATCCATGCAACACCGACATTGTTTAACGCAGGTACGCCTAGACCACAATTGTCTTCATGTTTCTTATTGAGCATGACAGAAGATAGTATCAGTGGTATCTTCGATACATTGACTCGATGTGCAAAAATATCTCAGTCAGCTGGCGGTATTGGTCTAAGCATTCATAATGTAAGAGCTAAAGGAAGTTATATCAAAGGTACAGGTGGTACATCTAATGGTGTCGTACCGATGCTGAAAGTATTTAATGATACTGCAAGATATGTAGATCAAGGTGGTGGTAAGCGTAAAGGAGCATTTGCTGTATACATGGAGCCATGGCATGCAGATATATATGATCTTTTGGATCTAAAGAAAAATCATGGTAAAGAAGAGATGAGAGCAAGGGATTTATTCTATGCTTTATGGATTTCTGATTTATTCATGCAGAGAGTACAAGAGGATGCTGAGTGGTCATTATTCTGTCCTAACGAAGCTCCTGGTTTACATGACTGTTATGGTGGAGAGTTTGAAGCACTATATCACAAGTATGAACAAGAAGGTAGAGCTCGTAAAACGGTAAAAGCTCAAGAATTGTGGTTCTCAATACTAGAATCTCAAATAGAAACAGGTACTCCGTACATCTTGTACAAAGATGCTTGTAACAAGAAGTCAAATCAGAAAAACTTAGGTACTATCAAGAGTAGTAACTTATGTACTGAGATCATAGAATACACATCTCCGGATGAAGTTGCAGTATGTAATCTTGCATCTATCAGTTTACCAAAGTTTGTTAATCCTGAAACGAAGGAGTTTGACTTTGAGAAGCTTGAGCAAGTAACAAGAGTAATCACTCGTAACTTGAATAAGATTATAGATGTTAACTTCTATCCAGTGATAGAGGCTAAGAATAGTAATATGAGACACCGTCCGATCGGTATCGGTGTACAGGGTCTAGCAGATGCGTTCATGTTGATGCGTTTTGCATTTGACAGTCCTGAGGCTAAGCAATTGAATATAGATATATTCGAGACGATGTATTATGGCGCTATGAGCGAATCAAATGCGCTAGCTGCAAAGAACGGTGCTTATCAGACATTCGAAGGAAGTCCTGCAAGTAAAGGAGAATTCCAATTTGATATGTGGGGAGTGACTCCTTCTAAAAGATATGACTGGGATGCTCTTAAGGAGTCAGTTAAAGATAAAGGAGTAAGAAACAGTTTATTGCTTGCGCCAATGCCTACTGCCTCAACTTCGCAGATATTAGGTAACAACGAATGTTTTGAACCATATACCTCTAACATATATACTAGAAGAACATTATCTGGTGAGTACATTATTGTAAATAAGCACTTACTTAAAGATTTAATTGGATTTGGTATCTGGAATGATGAGATTAAGGAGCAGTTAATGGCAAATAATGGTTCTATCAAGGATATAGATGGAATCCCACAAGAGTTGAAAGATCTATATAAGACAGTATGGGAGATAAGCCAAAAGGTAATTATCGATCAGTCGGCTGATAGAGGAGCATATGTATGTCAGAGTCAGAGTCTGAATCTGTTTATTGAGAATCCTAACTTCGGTAAGTTGAGCTCTATGCACTTCTACGGTTGGAAGAAAGGTCTTAAAACAGGAATGTACTACTTGAGATCTAAAGCCGCTGTTGATCCTATTAAGTTTACGCTAGCTGCTAAACACCAAAACAAATTTGCAAACGTAAGTGAGCAGACTTCAGAGGTAGAAATGGTAGAAGGTGAAGTATGTAATATGGATGAAGGTTGCCTAAGTTGTGGTAGCTAAATGAAATGAATTAAAATATGAGAGACTTTTAAAAGTTTTCTTATCTAATAAACGACGATGACTTTGCAAAAAGTCATCGTTTTTTTATGCTCAATATTTTAAGTTTTAACCAATTGAGTAAACACTTCTTCCATACCTAAAGTAGCCACTTTGCTTATGATATTGAGGTTTTTGGATCTTGACAACTCATAGTTGGACTTAGGTGCTGGGTCAATGTAATAGATGATTGCTGAGGGCGGTGCATAGCCTATCAATCCTGCAGCAGGGTACACTTGCAATGATGTACCTACGATGATTATAATATTCGCTTTTGTGACTAAGTCTAAGGCAGTTTCTAATAAGGGTACTTGCTCACCAAACCAAACGATATCTGGTCGCAGTTGAGCACCGTCTGAGGCCGTATCACCTAATATGATATCACCCGTTATATCTTCAGTCAAACTAGGATCTAGTTCGCTACGCATCTTGGTAAGTTGCCCATGGATATGTACTATTTTGGTGCTGCCTGCACGTTCATGGAGGTCATCTACATTCTGAGTGACTATAGATACATCATAGTGCTCTTCTAGAGCTGCAATATATTTGTGGGCATCATTGGGTTCGACATCTTTAAGTTGCTTTCTTCTTTGATTATAGAAATCTAGAACGAGCTCTTTATTTTTATTCCATCCCTCAGGAGATGCAACTTCCATAACATCATGTCCTTCCCATAGTCCATCAGCATCTCTAAATGTTTGAATTCCACTCTCGGCACTTACTCCTGCTCCAGATAAGACAACTAATTTTTTCATAATCTGTTATTTGATGCGACCATATTGACTTGTCGCTAGATAAAATCACGATATTATATACAATCTAACGTTTTATTGCAAAATAATTACATACCGAATTCTACCTTTGTGACTATGATCGAAAATAATATGCTACAGAACGACCTGCTACTAAGAACATTACGTAAGGAAAAAGTGGAGAGACCTCCAGTATGGTTAATGCGTCAAGCAGGTAGAATACTACCGCAGTATAGAGAAGTAAGAGCATCAGTTGATGGATTCATCAGTTTGGTAACGAATCCAAAACTTGCGGCGGAGGTAACTATTCAACCAGTAGATGAACTCAATGTAGATGCAGCTATTATTTTCAGTGATATATTGGTGATACCAGAAGCAATGGGATTGCCATATGAAATGATTCCTGGAAAGGGTCCCTTTTTTCCAAAGACAATACAAGGAGCATCTGACGTAGCAGATCTGGTATATGGCGATGAGGCAGCACAGAGACTTGGCTATGTCTTTGAAGCGATCAAAGAGACTAAAAAGGGATTACAGAATA
>CALDEO010000281.1 GCA_937942465.1 uncultured Saprospiraceae bacterium | reverse complement strand
GCTGAAGTGTATTCTTTACCCGATTTATTTACTTCTTGATTTACCTCAAGTTTCTTGTCACCAGAGCTAGCATTACCGCCACAAGAGATCATACATAAGCTCATCGATAGGATGAAGGCACTTGCAAGTACTTTGATATTTATTAATTTCATTTTTTGATTATTTACTTGTTAAAATATCTAGCAAAGGTATATAATATGCATTAAAGTTAATTGCACTATGATGATATTGAAAATGCTAATATTATTAACCAATTTTACTTTGACACAAAATTCCTAATCTTGTTAGGCGTTTCAATTGACATAGTAGGTCTTTCAGGATCATCACCAAGCTCAAATACCTTTCCTTCGAAGCATACTTTTTGATCTACTAGTTCCACTATTGGGTCATAGGTGAAGTTGTGTAAATATTGCTTCTTGATCATTACACTGAAGTACTCGTTAGGATATGCCTTATCTAAGAATAACCAAGCATGACCTTTTCTACTATTTCTACTCGACACTACCGTACCACATACAATTGCATCTTTTTTCGACTTGGTTTTCTGACCTCCCGACACGGTATTCCATTGACCAGGGTTCAACTTATTGAACGGTATTGGGTCCACGTTTTTCTCACTATTTTCAACTTTAAACCAATGCTCCGTATTTACTTTAGATTCAATACTCTCATCGATATTGGGATAAAAGTCAAAACCCGTTATTCTTTCAATTTCATCTACTGAAGTTGCGAAACTAGATATCTCTTTGGTCGAACCTTCATTATTCATTAAGAATGCAATGGCTTGTCCATTTAGAGGATCATAAGCTATTTTATAAAATTGATTTGGAATAGAAACTCCATTAACTGATCTTGGGATTTTAGAAAGCGAGTCATCCAGTACAGGACCTGTTGTAACGATTAAGTTACTATTATTACTGATCACATAACCTCTTAAATATGACTCAAGTTCTGCCCATATTTTTCTATTAAAGTCACCTAACTGAGGAGACATATTACTATAAAAATAGCTTTCGGACAATGCTCTTGAAGACCATCTAAAGTCTGCTGATGGAGCAAGATGCCCTCTATCATAACCAAAGCCATCGTATACATCTTTACCGCTATCGTCCGTACTTTTAATAAAGTAATCCAACTCTACAGCGGTACCCGTAGTTACTAATGGATCAACTCTAAAGTCATTGGTTCTAGCCGAGCCTAGATTGACTACATCAGTCGTGATCATATGCATCACCCACTTGGCTTGCTCGTGCTCTTCAGCGTATTCTGTAAAAAAAGCAATGTGCTCTATATATTCGGCACTTGGCAATCCTACTGTTTTCATCTGAGCTCTTATATCAGTAAGTTTTACGTCCTCAATTTTATGCTCAATATCTGTCTTCTTATCGTTTAACTCAGACAATTGCTTTTGATATTCGACAATTATATCTTGATTTGATTGAGCATAGCACAACTGATTAAGGAATAGCAAAACAATAAATGTTAATATTTTTCTCATAGATCTTAGCTAAGGGTTGCAGTCTGATGATCTTATAGACAGCTTACGCAAATGTAGTTCTTTAACACCTTACATACAATTAAGTTATATTCAATTAATATTTATATAAGCTAAGACTTACGTCTCAGCGTTAAAAACAGCTTAACAAAGCACATATTTAATTGAATACCAATATTTTATCCTACATTACCAGCTTCACTACACTTTTGTAGGTTTACACCAATACTAATTTGGTTTGGGCTTGCTTAGCAAATACCGAGTCTAAATAAGGAATATGACCAATGAAAACCTAATAATAGAATCATTCAAACCATTTTCGGAGAGTATGCTCTGGCAACTAAGTTATGATTACTATCACGACAAAGGTATAGAAGCATGGCGTAGTGGAGAAGTCCCCCATCACTTAACTAGTAATGCAACTATAGGTAGGTTTTATGCAGCGATGATATTCAGCTATCTAAAGGATATACATAAAGTCAACGACACTGATACTCCAGTATACATTTTAGAACTAGGTGCTGGGCATGGTAGATTGGCTTTTCATATTTTGAAGCATTTGGTAGCCTTCGTAGAAAGTCATAATACCCCCTTACCTAAGTTTACCTACATCTTATCTGATATAGCGTCTAAAAATCTAGATTATTTCAGTACACATCCTCAACTATTAGAATACATTGATCAAGGAGTATTGGATGTGGCTTACTTTAATGCGACTAGCACTACTGAGATAGAATTAAGACACTCAAAAAAGACACTTAAACAAGGCGATGTAGATCAATATATGCTGAGTATTGCTAACTATTTTTTTGATTCGTTGCCCAATGATCTATATGAACTAAGTGATGGTAGCGTCAACAGTATCGAAGTGAGTCTTCAAACTAAAAAAGACCTAGAATCAATACCTGACAAGCCTCGCCTTAATGACTTAGAGACCGTATATCGTCGTGCTAGTATATCTACAGAGACACCATTGGATGATCATGTTATCGATCTACTCAACGAGTACTCTAAGGTATTGGACCAAGGCAATCTGATGTTACCAACTACAAGTATTCAATGCTTACAAAATATTCAAAAAATAAGCACAAAAGGGCTCCTCCTCTTAAGTATGGACAAAGGATATCATGATCTAGAGAGTATCCGAAAGCTACCGTTGCCAGATATGGTCGCTCATGGTAGTGTTTCATTTCAGGTCAATTTTCATGCATTAGCTCATTACTGTAAGATCCAAAGAGGAGAAACAATATTTGCAGAGCTGAGCAACTTCAACATTGAGGTTGTATGTATGCTATTTTGCGATGATAAGGACGTATTCAAACTAACAAAAAACGAATTTCATAAGGAGGTCGATAAGTATGGACCTGATGATTACTTGACGCTTAAGAGATTACTATATTCACTCATACCGACACTTACACTACAACAAATATTATCATTTTTACGACTAAGCAATTATGATTCTACGATCGCAAAGAACTGCCTTAATAGAGTCAAGCAACTCATACCGACAATCACGCATGAGGAGCGAGTCAAACTTAAAGAATGCTTCTCACTAGTTTGGAATTCATATTTTAGAAGACTAGACAAAGATGACATGGCATTCGAATTTGGAGGCATCCTATATCAGCTGGCTTATTATGAAGAAGCAATCTCATTTTTCGATCACTCAGTAGAGGTATTCGGGCACACCCCTGATGAATTATTTAATCGGTCTCTATGCCATTATCAATTACATCAAGATGAGCTTTTCAAGGCTAGCCTTGCCACACTTATTGCTGAGTATCCAGACTATCCTCAAATCGCAGATTTACAAAAACTAGATCTTACTGCTTAATCTGACATCTAGCATTCATTATTATATAAGCGTAGAATAGAAGTTTGATTTTGGGGATATTAATATCATGGTTTATATTTAGATTTGATTAATCTACTGCTCATTAACTAGCCATTATGCAATCTGCTACTGATCCATGCTACCAACTGCTCAAATCTAAATTTGAGTTCTTATTTGAAGAAGAGCTATTACAGGAATTTTGTACAATGGGTCAAATAAAGACTTTTGATCCAGGACAGACAATCATGGATATCGGTATGGCGATCACTCACATGCCATTGGTCATCTCTGGCTGCATTAAGATATTTACAGAAGATGAAGAAGGCAATGAACTCCTACTCTACTATCTAGAAAATGGTGACACCTGCGCAGTCACACTCAACTGTTGCACCACACGATCTAAGTCATCCATCATCGCCATTACCGAAGATGCTACACAATTGCTATTCATAGATATCGGTAAAATGGAAGAGTGGATGATCAAGTATAAAAGCTGGAGATCATTTGTATTAGAAAGCTATAACTCTAGACTTAATGAAATGGTGGGTGCATTGGACAATATCGTATTTAATAGTCTAGAAGAACGACTCATCAAGTACCTAAGAGACAAAGCATGGGTTACTAAAAACAGTACCCTCAGCATCACACATGATGTTATAGCCTCTGAGCTACATGCATCAAGAGTGGGGATATCAAGATTGATGAAGAAGCTCGAGAAAGATGGGATCATAAAGCAATCTCGTAAAACGGTGGAGTTTTTAGAATTTTCAAAATAGCCCTTGTGTAACACAGGTTACGGAGTGTATGAAAAAACTAATTGATCTTTGTAGTGAATCAATACTTCATTACAATGATTGAATTTTTATCTCAGGCTTGGCCCTGGTACGTTGCAGGTCCGCTCATAGGATTTTCAATGCTAGCACTGCTCTACTTCGGCGAAAGCTTTGGTGTATCTAGTAACCTACGAACATTATGTACAATTGGAGGAGCCGGTCGAGCTTCTGACTTTTTTAAATTTGATTGGCGTAAGCAAATATGGAATTTAGTATTTGTGCTCGGTACCATCATGGGTGGTTATATCGCAGCAACTTTACTCAGCAATAATGCTCCGATGGAGCTATCCACAGCTACCATTGATAATTTAAAAGATTTAGGTTTCAGTTATGACAATGTCGGATACTTACCCAATGAGTTATTTGCAATATCATCAACAGCTGACCTTCCTAAGTTAATCATATTGATCATCGGTGGACTGCTAGTAGGATTCGGCACTCGATACGCAGGTGGTTGCACCTCAGGGCATGCGATCAGTGGGTTGAGCAACTTACAACTCCCCTCTCTAATTGCAGTCGTTGGTTTCTTTATCGGAGGCCTGATCATGACATTCATTATCTTACCCTTAATCTTTTAACTATGAAACTTCTAAAATTTCTATTGGTAGGAATACTATTTGGGATAACATTGGCGAAAGCCGAAATCATCTCTTGGTACCGAATATTCGAAATGTTTCACTTTGATGCCTTCCATATGTATGGAGTCATCGGATCGGCAGTTGCAATAGGCGCAACGGGTATCTACTTGATGAAGCACTTTAATGTGAAGGATATAGAAGGCGCCAAAATTGACATTCCAGATAAAAATTATAGCATCACACGTTACTTGGTAGGCGGTACAATCTTTGGATTGGGCTGGGCACTCGTCGGTGCATGTCCTGGACCTATGTTTATACTCTTAGGTTATGGATATTTGAGTATTTTGATCGTAATATTATCGGCTATCGGAGGTACTTTCCTCTATGGTGTATTGCGTACGAGACTTCCCCATTAGTTGGTAGTATCATGAAAATAAATACATTGGATAACATCATTTGTCAAACAAGCAAACTTGCTTACCTTGTAGGTAATTACAATCAGAATATATGGACTTAATCTGTGGCTATATAGGCGCCGTTATTATCGGTATTACACTAGGACTATTGGGTGGTGGTGGATCTATACTCACCGTACCTATTCTGGTGTATCTACTGGGACTAGCTCCCGTGACGGCCACTGCATATTCGCTATTCGTAGTGGGTAGTACATCTCTTGTAGGTACGATCCGTAACCTTAAAAATAAGCTTGTCGATATCCGTACCGCAGTAGTATTTGCAATACCGGCATTTATCGCTGTATATATCACTCGGAGGTACATTATACCTGCTATTCCAGAAGAGATATTTACATTTGGCGATATCACATTGACCAAGGACATTGCGATCATGATTTTCTTTGCGGTGATCATGTTGCTCGCTTCCGTCTCTATGATAAAAGGTCGAAAAGAAACAGATAATATGGAGGGAGCCGAAGTAAAGTTCAACTATCCACTGATCATCATTGAAGGATTTGTGGTAGGTATACTTACAGGTCTCGTAGGTGCTGGAGGTGGATTTTTGATTATCCCCGCATTAGTTATATTGGCTAAGTTGCCAATGAAA
>CALDEO010000280.1 GCA_937942465.1 uncultured Saprospiraceae bacterium | reverse complement strand
CTCAAGCATCCACAAAAAGCAATCTTTCAGATTAATAACAACGAGAAGGTTTCACAAAGGCTTGCATCAACTGGCCGTTGTCGTCAATGGTGTGGAATACCCTACAAGTGATTTTGTACTCGTCTGATATGAAAATTTTATAACTACGACACCATGCTAAACCATCAACTTTATGGCTACACAAAACTTGCATTATGAAAATAGAACACATCGCCATATGGGTGAATGACCTAGAAAAAATGAAAGCATTCTATGAAAGTTACTTCGATGCTATAAGTGGTGACCTATACCATAATGAACAAAAAAACTTTAAATCTTACTTCCTGTCTTTTGCTGATGGCTGTCGACTAGAGATCATGCATAGGCCTACAATCCCTCAAAGTAAGAATAGCCATGTTGAAGAAAATATCGGCTTTATACACTTCGCTATGTCGGTAGGTAGTAAAGAAGTGGTCGATCAACTAACAGATAGACTAAAATCGGATGGGTATACAATCGTCGGCTTACCTAGAACTACTGGCGACGGATACTATGAAAGCGTAATACTAGACCCCGAGAATAACCGCATCGAAATAACAGTATAATGTCCATACCTTTATGGCTTATAAACTATCGATTTTAATAAAATGTAAAGTTTTTATAGATGTCGCTTACAGTTCAATGTAGTAATATTAACTTTAGCAGCGTGTAGGGTTTAGGTCTTATACATTTGTAAATTTTGATCATAATAATTGGTGGTTTTCAACATAAATAGATGCCTTGTATAAGTAAGCTAAAGTTTGTTTTAATATTCCAAATGCTGTTGTTTTTGTCAAGTGCTTGTACCGCGCAGACAGATTACGACTCTCTCAGACTTGTATGGAATAACAACTCGCTACCTGACTCTGCTAGATTTAAAGCAATAAACGAATATGCTCTTGATGGTGTATTTTCATATCCCGACACTATATTACCACTAGCAGCATATCACTATGAGTTAGCCGCTCTCAACGATAATAAATTAGAAATGGCTCTTGCTATAGAGAATAGAGCATTTGCATTAAGCGTATTAGCTCGCTATGACGAAGCCATCGAAGCAATGACTCAAGTATTAGCTTTGGCAAAAGAGATCGGTGATGAGGATAAACAAGCTGCCAATTATAGTAACATGGGTAACATGCATTACTATAAGAGTGATTTTCAAAAAGCTATAGAATATCATACAAAGAGCCTCGCGGTATACGAGGATAAAAACATGGAAGCTCCCATGGCAGAGGTACTTATTAACTTAGGGTTGGTATATTATGAGATCAATAGTTGGGATAAAGCACTAGCGTATTTTAATCGTGCTTTAGCATTGTACAAAAAGTTAGGCGTAGAAAAAACAAAAGGAAACATCTGGCTCAACATCGGCTATGTCCACCTAAAAAAAGAGTCCAATACACTAGCCATTGATTATGGCCAAAAAGCAGAAAAAATACTTCAACTTACTAATAATATATTTTCCGCTGCCGACTGTTATTTTTTATACTCAAGAGCTTATCAAAATCTAGGACAGCTAGACTCAGCTAGAGTTAATGCTCAGAAGTGCTTAGAGCTAAGTATCGAAATAGGCAATACAGAAAGGGTATTATCTGATAAAATACTACTTGCAGAGTTGGAGCTAGATCGCGACTTGAATATTGCCACAAGAACAGCAGAAGAAATGCTACCTGCGGTAATGTCTCTATCCAATAACACCCTCAAAGTAGATGTCCACGACCTACTATACAAAGCATATAAAAAACAGGGTAAGTATAATGCTGCTCTAGAAATGCATGAAGAATATCAACGGTTTTATGACAGCTTATTAGTAGAAGAAAGCCATGTTGCTGTAATAAAAGAATCTATCAAAAGTGAGTATGATATCAAGCTCGTCAAAGAAAAAATAGAAAATAATAAAGTACAAGCAGAATTAAAGCTGAGTCAATTCAAAAAAACAATCGCCATTGTTTCTATTGGCCTTCTGCTCATCCTATCTATTCTTTATTTTCTATTTTCCAGTATTAAGACTCACAAACAACAACAGCAAAAGCTGTTGACTGAGATAGAAGAACTCAAAAAAGCAGGGAACGCTACTTTAGTAATACATGCTGAGAAATATGAACTTGATCGTGAAAAAATAGAAGCTACAATTAGTAATAAACTCAACGAAACAGACTGGACGGTATTAAATATTCTTCTAGACGATCCAGTTATATCCAATAAGGATATTGCCACTAAAGCATTCATGTCTGTAGATGGTATTGGTTCATCCCTCCGGAGGATGTATAGTCACTTTGACATAAAAGAGTCGAAATACAAAAAAATATCTCTGATTATGGGTGCTATCAAAATATCCAACAACTAACACTTGTTTTACATAAGTGTATCAGGCCTTTTCCTGATATAAACTCCAGAATATGATCAAATATTCTATTCACTGAGTATGCCACCTTGTGCTATACTTAGCTCATTTATTGTTCACCTCTAGACGTGAAAGACCAATATTGACAACTAGGCGTGAGATTACTTCACTATTACTTCTACAACTTAGAGTTAATTACAACAATCTAGTTTTCGACGGAAAACACTAACACGTTAAGTATTAAATATAAATAGTTGAGACCCTATAGTATTTGCGCAAGCTGATACTACCAATACCAATTGAAAATACATACACCCGTGTTGCCCAGACAATGTTTTAAGACCAAATCTTAATAATGTAGTCTGGGTTTATTTATTAATAAGGTTTGATCATTGTACCTATAGTGTTTTTTGGAAGATGCGTTACTACAGATTTCTGAATGATCGATTGGAGTTCGTCACGGAGTCCTTCTTTGACAAAGTGTCGATGCGTTATAAGCCCAATAGATCTAAATGGAGCAGGTGCTTGAAGCGATGCAATTCGCTTTAAGTCCACCTCTTTTAATTCTTGTGATGCCATATGTGGTAGTAATGTGATCCCGTTATTGGCCCTTGTAAATCGGATCAGGCTATCGATGGACCCTGCTTTAAATTCAAAATTAAGCGCTGGATCGACTTTGGTATTAGATAATTCACATATTTTTTCAACCTGGTTGCGTAAGCAATGCCCCTCTTGCAACAACCACAAGTGAGAGAAGTCAATATCCTCAAATCGGATCGGAGATGTCTGTGTATCAGAGTAGCAATCATAAATCAAAAAGGGCTCATTGTATAAATGAAACTCTTCTAATTCATCATCTTCGAGAGGTACTGCAGCAATACCAAAATCTATCGTACGGTTTTTAAGTGCTCGTTCTATCTCTGGAGTCATCAACTCTTGGACTATGATCTTTACCCTAGGAAATAAACCAGCAAACTCCGATAAAAATAATGGCAATAAGTAAGGTGCAACGGTAGGTATGATAGCGATACGTATCTCCCCCACGGTCTCCCCTTTAAGCTCCTGCACGATGTTATCTAAGTTGTCTATATCCTTGAGTATAATCCGTATCTGCTCTATAAG
>CALDEO010000279.1 GCA_937942465.1 uncultured Saprospiraceae bacterium | reverse complement strand
GCCTTAAAGATGTTAAACCTTCAAGCATCGCTTGATGGTAATAAAAAGAAAATAGGATTTTAGCATGTTGAAAGTACATACAATAGAGCAAGGTAAATTCAAATTGGACGGAGGAGCAATGTTTGGCGTTGTACCTAAGAGTATGTGGCAACGACTCAATACTCCCGATGACAACAATATGTGTACTTGGTCTATGCGATCTTTATTGATCCATGATGGTGATCGAGTTATCCTTGTAGATACGGGTATCGGTAGCAAGCAAGATGCTAAATTTAGATCCCATTTTGAGCCTTTCGGCGAAGACTTGTATATAAGTGACCTACAAGCTCTTGGATATAAACCAGAGGATATTACTGATGTACTATTGACTCATTTGCATTTTGACCATGTCGGTGGAGCATTATTTTTTGATAGTAATGACAAGCCACAACCTACATACCCTAATGCCACCTACTGGACAAATGAAAAACACTTTAACTGGGCAAGCAATCCTAATGCACGTGAAAGAGCTTCATTTCTAAAGGAAAACATACAACCACTAAAAGAGCAAAAACTCTTAAAGTTTATAGACTTAGAAGAAGGCATTCAGTTTTCTGATCATGTCAGTCTACGATTTGTATATGGGCATACAGAAGCCATGATGCTGCCCGTTATACAACTTGAGGATGGCAGGAGGATACTGTATACAGCAGACTTAATACCAAGCTCTGGCCATGTGGGACTACCATATGTTATGAGTTATGACGTAAGGCCTCTTGATACATTGACAGAAAAAGCGGCACTATTTGAAGATTATAAAAGTGGAGATATTTTAGTATTCGAACACGATCGATCAGTAGAAGCTGCGACACTAACAAAAAACGATAGAGGTCGTATGGTCATTGATACTAAAGGAAATATGTCAGACTTAATCCGTTAGTTGTATTGATTAGATAAACCCGTGTTCAAGTTTGACCTTCTTGGTCAGTGACTTCACAACCAAGTCATAGGAGTGGTTGATGAGCTCCGTCAGTAGTTTACCGTCCATTTCATCTAGCAATATTGTATTCCAGTGTTTTTTATTCATATGATACCCCTCAATTATCTGCCCTGGGAAATCTTCTCTCAATAAAACTGCTTTATCTGGATCACATTTGAGATTGATCTGCAACGGCTCCCGTGACAATGAAGTCAAGGCAAACATCTTACCCGCAACTTTAAATACTAAAGTCTGCTCATCAAATGGAAAGCTTTCTGTTGTTGCTGCTTTCTCTAAGCAAAATAATCTGATTGATTCTATATCCATGATAAAAACGTAATTCGATACTATAAGAGATGCCCCATTAAGTCCTTCTTCACATCAAGATAATCCTTGTTACGATCACCAGGCTTAATAATAATCGGAATTCTACCCACTAAGTCAATAACACTATCATCCATCTCTTTGATTTTTTCAGGATTATTAGTTATCAATTTTATCTGATTGATCTTCAATGTTTTTAACATCTCTATCGCTATATCATAATGCCTTTCATCTGCCTCAAATCCTAGGTGTATATTAGCATCGATCGTATTTAATCCCTCATCTTGAAGATTATACGCTTTCAGCTTATTGATCAAACCGATCCCTCTACCCTCTTGACGTAGATATATCAAGGCTCCTTTGTCTTCAGATATGATGCGTAGAGACTCCGATAATTGCTCTCCACAATCACACTTAGTAGAACTCAACAAATCACCTGTGAGGCATTCAGAATGTATCCTTAGACTTATTGGCTTGGTCTTATCCATCTCTGGATGCATCAATACAAAATGTGGAATCGCATCATTAGGGTCATCCGAAAATATAACAATATCGAATGTTCCATAAGCTGTAGGAAGTAATGACTTTACTTGTATTTTCACTTATTGAGTTTTTGTATTCACACTATAACCATATAAAGCGAACCATTGTTGAGTGTAACGCTTCATTATTTAATTCTAAGCTCAAAGATAAGGATTCAAGGCCGTTAGTATTAATGAATCCGTATTAATGTGTAATTTCAAATCTTTCAGACACTTTATATTGCAATATGGCTTTATCATCACTCGACATTGGAATAATAATCATTGTATTGCTCATCACGATGAGCATCGGTATCTATGCTTCTAGAACTTCTGGAAAAGATGCATCACAATATTTTTTGTCAGGTAGAAATATGCCTTGGTGGTTATTAGGTATTTCGATGGTTGCAACGACATTCTCAACCGATACTCCCAATCTCGTGACTGACCTTGTAAGACAGAAAGGAGTCTCTGGCAACTGGGCATGGTGGGTTTTTCTCCTTACGGGAATGTTAACTGTATTTGTATATGCTAGACTATGGAGAAAATCTGGATTAGAAACCGATTTAGGCTTCTATGAACTTCGTTATAGTGGCAAGGGAGCTTCTCTTTTAAGAGCATTCAGAGCATTGTACCTTGGAGTCATATTCAATGTACTCGCTATGAGTGGGGTCATGCTGGCAGCAATAAAGGTAGGTGGTGTTATGCTAGACTGGAGTCCCATACAAACTATAGGTATTGCTACTACAATCACCGTAATATTCAGTGTACTAGGTGGATTAAGAGGTGTTGTACTTACAGACTTCATCTTATTCATAATAGCCATGATCGGCTCTGTAGGTGCTGCAATAGTGATCGTACAAATGCCAGAAATAGGATCGCTCAACAATCTAATCACTCATAAAAATGTAGCCTCCAAAATAGACTTCTTTCCTGACTTTAGCAATACAAAAGAATTGATGATGGTATTGATCATACCGCTATCAGTACAGTGGTGGGCATCTTGGTACCCAGGCTCAGAGCCCGGTGGTGGCGGATATGTCGCACAACGTATGCTTGCAGCCAAAGATGAAAATCATGCACTAGGAGCTACCCTATTCTTCAATATTGCACATTACGCATTACGACCTTGGCCTTGGATATTAATAGCATTGGCAAGTCTGATCGTATTCCCCGATCTTGATTCTATACAAGCAGCTTTCCCTAATATCTCCTCAGATATCATAGGACATGACCTTGCTTACCCAGCAATGTTATCCATGCTTCCTCATGGGCTACTCGGACTTGTACTAGCGTCATTGATAGCAGCATACATGAGTACGATATCAACGCATCTCAACTGGGGTGCCTCGTACATTGTATTTGATGTATATAAAAAATATTGGGGTGGCGATCACTCAGAAAAAAGACTTGTACTTGTCGGAAGACTCACAACAGTTGTACTTGTTATACTATCACTATTTTTTGCATTATCATTAAAGAACGCGAAACAGATATTTGATATCATCATCATGTTTGGTGCAGGTACTGGGTCCATATTTATATTAAGATGGTTTTGGTGGAGAATTAATATTTGGAGCGAAATATCTGCGATGATATTTTCTGGTGTATTCACATTGCTTATTCAGTACGATGATTTTCTCCGTAACCTGATTGCCCCAGAGTATCATTTCGTTTTTGTTGTAGTTGCTACTACTTTGGTTTGGCTCAGCGTAACCTATTTAACACAACCTGAGGACGATGATACACTTAGAAAGTATTACAACGCTGTAAAACCAAGTGGCAAGTATTGGAATAAATTTAAGACCACGACTAGTAGCGCTATAAGTACAGAAGAAAACCAAAACTCACTAGGTACAAATGTACTATCAGCATCACTTGGTACTCTAGGTACGTTTACGTTCTTATTTATGATTGGCAGTATTCTGTATGCAGCATATTTCAACGCTTCTATTTATGCATTGATATCAGCGGTATGTATCTACTTTTTACTAAAATTTAATGTAAAAAAATCTAGAAACAGATAGAACAAAAGCCAAAATAACATCGTTATATTGCATAGATATTGATTGTAAAATCAAACAGAAAAAAACCTTGAAATAAAAATAGACTTATTATTATTTATTCGATACGATAAATGTGATTGTATGTTTAGTTTAACGTCTTATAAATAATAAGTTACATATTAAGGTTTTTCGTAATGTATTTACTAAATTTGTAATTCTGTGTTTAAATTTCAATAAGTATTGTATGCAATTTAGAATTTTAACTTTTTTAGCAATAGGTATTTTTATTGGTTCTTGTAGTAAAGACAAGATGCCTTTAGATTCTAATCTTGATAATAAACTGCGTCTTAACATAAGAGCTGCCAGTCCTGATGGCTCTGTTGATTATTATCTATTACCAAACGAAACAGATCTTGATGAAATACCTCAAGACTCTATACTCAATCCACTAACGGTAGAAAAAGTAGCTCTGGGTAAACTCATGTTTTATGATACTGGACTAGGTATGGATTCAAAATTTCCATCAGGTGCAGGTACATACTCATGTGCTTCTTGCCATATACCGGAAGCAGGATTTAGACCTGGTACGTTCCAAGGTATTGCAGATGGAGGTGATGCTTTTGGAGTTAATGGTGCTGGTCGTGTAAAAAACCCAGACTATGAACAAGAGGACTTAGATGTGCAGAGTGCAAGGCCGCTTACCATGATGAATGTTGCATATGTAACGAATACATTCTGGAATGGTCAATTTGGTGCTACAGGCAGCAATGTAGGCACAGAACACCTTTGGGATCTAGACGAAGCAACTCATGTAAATTATACTGGGCACCAAGGTATTGAGGCTCAGAATATGGAAGGACTCCATGCTCATAGAATAACGATCAACAAGCCTTTATTAGATCAATATGGATATACTAGAATGTTCGACGAAGCATTTGGTGATGTCCCTGAAGAAGATCGATACACGATAGAGACAGCTTCATTAGCTTATTCAGCATATATCAGAACAATACTAGGAAATCAAGCGCCATTTCAAGATTGGCTAAAAGGAACTAGTAATGCAATGAGTTTTGAAGAAAAGCAAGGAGCTATTTTATTCTTTGGTAAAGCCCAATGTTATCAATGTCATTATGAGCCTAACTTAGGGTCTGCAGAGTTCCATGCACTAGGAGTTAACGATATGTTCATGAGATCTAGCTTTAATGCAAAAGATACTGATCGACGTAATCTAGGAAGAGGTGGATTCACACAAAGAGAAGAAGACAATCATAAGTTTAAAGTGCCTGGTATTTATAACATTGGTGATGCACCGTTTTATTTTCACGGAGCTTCTAAGCGTACGCTTAGAGAGTTAATGGATTACAAAAACCTAGCAGTTAAAGAAAACCCATATGTACCTCAAAGTCAGATGTCTGAAGATTTCAATCCAATCAACTTGACTAATGAAGAGATAGATTATATGATTGAATTTTTAACAAAGTCGATTCGAGATCCTAACTTAACTAGATATGCTCCTACTTCAGTACCATCTGGTTTCTGTTTCCCGAATAATGACCCACAATCAAGAATTGACCTAGGTTGTGAATAAATAGAAAATCATACATTAAGAAATATTGTAGAGGCATTCAATTGTAAGATTGAGTGCCTCTTTTTTTTTAATACTTACAGTACATAATACTAACTCGTATTAAGATCTCCTACATTATCATACTTTCATTCTTACCTCCAAATGAGCAACTTGGTTCGAGTATTTGTTCATTGGTTCTAGAGACATTGGAGTAACCTTACCAAAGTATTTATAGTAGAATCCTTGTTCTTCTATTTTTGTATTCTGTACTTTTCCACAAAATTGAATTAGCTCCTCAAGTATTTCAAATACCAGTTAAATCTTCGAGTATTTATATTTTTCATTAAACATACCCTAGATCTAAAATCTAAAATACCTCGATTGCTGGATTTAGATACCAAGCATCTGTTTTGAAGTCATTCCTTACAGTACGTAAATAAGCTTCTAGATCCGTATTTTGATCGCAATCAAATCTAAAACCTACACGTGACAATCCGTTTTCATTTTCTTCTACGTAAGACTCTAGTCCTTTTGATTTAATCTTGGCTACCATCTTGTCGATATTAGAGTATCGACTATAGGCACCTACTATGATCACACAACCATTATTGATCTCGGCTGAAGTGACACCATTAGCATATGGCTTATTATCATTTGTTGTTGCTTGTTTAGGATCTAGCTCTTCGTCTTTTGTGTCAGTATTATTGGTGTTATTATTACTTACTGATTCATTTGTACTATCTGCATTACTATTGCCTACTGGTACATCAGAGCTATTTGTATTACTGTTACTTATTGATTCATCAGTATCCTCGATGCTCTCCTCTTCTGCATCAACATTATCTTTCGAGTCCACAGTATCTAGCGTTCCTCCACTCGTAACGGTAGACTCTGTATTGAAACTACTGTTACGCAATTGATTGTCGTTAGCTAACTTGAAACAACTACGCATCCCAAATATAAGAATCAGTACTAAGACAACAGACAGCAAGTAATCCGTCCATCTACTTTTATTGATAACATCTATAGTATGCTCAACAGGGGTGGTTGTTTGAAAATCACTTTGGTAGGTCTTATTGGCAGATATAGCTTCCTTTATTATTACATCCTTCGGTCTATCTTGACGGATAACTGGAGTGATACGTAAAGAAGGTAGGTATGCGATCTCTAAATTTTGCAACTCATCATCAGGACTATAGACGATCTTTGAGTCTTTAGTTTGCTTCAACTCTCCAATATATGGAATGTCAGCTTTCTTATAATTAAGGAGTCTATTGAAGATATCTTGGGTAAATTTACCAACTTTCTTCTCTGCTTTGTCAAAATTAGTTCCGAGTACAGATGCTACAAATTCGATAAACTTACTATCACTACTGTTAGAGTCTTCAAATAGGTATTGAATCTTAGGTGGAGCTATCGTACCGGTAGTAGATGCAAAGGAAGCCTTGTGTGGCACTGCATAAAACCTCCCTAGCCCAGGCACGTATGCTTGCTGGTTACTTAGCAGGAATTTTTGCAATAACTTAGCTATCTTAGTAGAACTCAAATTTGACTTTTAGTTTGGTCTGTCAAATGTACTAAGGCTAAAGTTCTTCAAAGATTTAAAATTGGGTATAAAAACACGGTTTTTGACATAAAAAAAATAGTTATATAAAGAATATGACCGTAAGGTTACAAGGATTACCCTTAGAGTTGATAATTTTGTAGCATGAGTGAAATATTAAAAAGAGAAGAGTCTGCTAAATTATTTGCGGAAGCTAAGAAACTTTTTCCTGGAGGCGTCAACTCGCCTGTAAGAGCATTCAAATCTGTGAGTGGACCACCATTGTTTATAAAGAAGGCTGATGGTTGTATCATTACCGATGAAGATGACAATGACTTTATAGATTTTTGTTGTTCGTGGGGACCTATGATATTGGGTCATAATAACAAGCAAGTAAGAGAATCTATACAAGCAACTGTTGAGAATGGAACATCATTCGGGACACCGACACGTCATGGCAATGAGATCGGATCGCTCATTATAGATAATCATCGATATATAGACAAACTTCGATTTGTTAGTTCGGGTACAGAGGCCGTAATGTCAGCGATTCGTCTGGCTCGTGGCTATACTGGAAAAGATAAAATTGTAAAATTTGAAGGTTGTTATCACGGTCATGTTGACAGTCTATTGGTCAAAGCAGGATCAGGTCTTGCAACATTCGGCGTAAGCACATCAGCGGGTATACCTGAGTCATTTACCAATGATACTCTAGTACTATCACTTAATGACTTACAAGGCCTAGAGGACCTCCTAAGAGAACAACATGAAGAGATTGCATGTATTATCATAGAGCCCGTACCTGCCAATAATGGATTGTTGCTGCAGGATACCTCATACCTCGCATGGCTGAGAAAACTTTGTGATGACTATGATATATTATTGATTTTTGATGAAGTAATCTCAGGGTTTAGAGTTGGGTACGAAGGTGCCGCTGGAATATACCATATCGCTCCTGATATTATAACATTCGGTAAGATCATAGGTGGTGGTATGCCCGTAGGCGCATATGGTGCATCACATGAGATCATGAGCCACATCGCTCCAGATGGTGACGTATATCAAGCTGGTACTTTATCTGCTAATCCGGTAGCTATGTCTGCAGGTATTGCGACACTTAAGCAACTGATCGAACCAGGGTTTTACGAAAAGCTAGAAGAAAAAGCAATATACTTTGTTGATAAGATATTGACACATACCAAGGCCAAAGGCTATTCATTCAATATACAACGGATCGGTTCTATATTCTGGATGTACTTCGATACGAAAAGAATCATGACTGCTGACGAAATTGATCCTAAATCAATGGAGCACTTCAAGACGATGCATCATGAGCTACTACAACGTAAGATCTACCTAGGACCATCAGGTTATGAAGTTGGATTTATATCAGCTGCACATGATCAAAAACATTTAGATATCGCCGCTGAAGCGATCATTGAAGTATTAGACATGATTTTTTCAAAGGAATCTTAAAATTTAGACCAATTAGGATTGTCACGCATCGCACCAAGGCAACTACTATAACATACCGATGAAGAAAAATTTTAGCATCAACATATTATCAGGGATCATAATATCCTATCTGCTACTCGCATTGATATGGTGGACTATCTTGCTTTTGCAAAAAAATGAAGATGCATATATTTCTAAGGCAGATAATATAAAATTATACCAAGAGAAGACGCTAGGCATCAGAGAGTATGATATCTCAAAAGATCACGAATATCTAGCCCTTACTGAAGGATATGACAAGCAACGCTTAATGATATTAGGCGAAGGGATATTCTTTGGATTATCCATGATAGTCGGTATCAGTATGATATTGAGATCATCTAAAAGGATGATTTCTACTAATAAGCAACAAAACAACTTCTTGCTAGCGATCACTCATGAGCTTAAGACTCCCGTAGCAGCAGTGAAGTTGATCTTGCAAACATTGGTCAAGAGGACCTTAAATAAAGACCAAATAGATACCTTAACATCCAATGCACTTCAAGAGAATCAACGATTGGAAAGTCTGATTGATAATGTACTCTTGTCTACCAAACTTATGGATGGATATGACTTTCATAGAGAGTCTATTGACTATAAAGAACTGATCAATAAGTGTATCCTCCGTCAACAGCAGAGAGTAAAAGGTAGACAGATTCAGTTTGTAAGCTTATCGCAAATGGATAGTGTATTTATACATGCAGACAGCACTGCGATTATGATTGCATTGAACAATGTCATCGATAATGCGCTTAAGTATTCTGAGGATGATATCATGTTGAGTTTATCCGATGGCAATAAAGGTAAAATCATCTTGACTATTGCCGATACTGGTATTGGTATTGCTGCAAAGGAAAAGACACAGATTTTTGAAAAATTCTATAGAAGTGGTAGTGAAGAAACTCGAGCATCTAAAGGTACCGGACTAGGATTATACTTAGTGAGTGAGATTGTCAATGCGCATCAAGGTACCATCACATATAGAGCGAATGAACCAAAAGGAAGTCAATTTTTAATCGAACTGGATCTTATCAAATGAGAATATTATTAGTCGAGGACGAAGATCATATACGATCAACACTCAAGCTCAACCTAGAGTTGGATGAGTATGAAGTTGTAGAGGCAAGTAATGGAATAACTGCTCTTAAGTTATTTGAGTCTCAATATTTTGACTTAGTGATCTTGGATATCATGTTGCCGGGAGTCAATGGATATGATATATGTCAGAAGATCAAGCTCAAAAACGATGAACTACCGATATTAATGCTTTCTGCTAAAGACACTAGCAAAGATCGAGTGAAAGGTCTCAAGCTTGGAGCTGACGACTACTTGACGAAACCATTTGACTTAGAGGAATTACTACTGCGAGTACAGAAACTGATAGAACGATCACAATCTAAAGAGACAAAGTCTGTTAGTTCATACACTTTTGGTGATAATGAAATACTCTTCAAAACATTTGAAGCCAATACTGCAAATGGAAACATTAAACTCACGAACAAAGAGACCTATCTCTTACGGATGCTCATCGACAATGCAGATAAAGTAGTATCACGTCAAAACATTCTACAAGCGGTATGGGGATACGACGTCTACCCTTCTACACGTACCATTGATAACTTCATACTTGCGTTTAGAAAATATTTTGAG
>CALDEO010000278.1 GCA_937942465.1 uncultured Saprospiraceae bacterium | reverse complement strand
TGCGACTACTCTGAACTTATCATGATTACTGATGATAAGTGGGATTTCTATTTTCCACTCTTTTGATTCCCATCTTGCTAGAATATCATATAAGCAATGTCCATACTTTGAAACAAATATAGCAACCCGAGGTATGCATTGGCAGAATTCAATATTCCATTGCATATTATATTTCTTAGCTACAAGGGTCTCGAAAAAGTCTGCAATCTTTTCTTGTGGTATTCCAAATCCTTCTAACTCCCATTCTACCCGCATATAGAAGTACTTCTCATTGTGATCTACATGTTGATCAAGGTCAATAATATTACCATCATTGGTAAGTAAAAAATCAGTGACTGTAGCAACGATGCCCTTTTGATCAGGGCAGTGTATCATGAGTATGGCAGTATCTTTTTTCACAACTAAGTATTTGGTTTAAAGTTACAAAAAATGTTGCTTTGAAAACATGATCACATGTGATGTTAATCCGATTAATGAAATAGATCGTTGTGTTCGGTTTTAGATCTTTAAACCTTATATTTATTCCAAGCTTGATACTTAATCATGTATATGTTACAATTTACAAAGTACTTATTTTTCACTCTTGTACTAGGAATGTGCTCTTGCGCAAGCTCTAAAACATATCTTTCTAATGATCACAAAAACTGGCAAGAGCAAGTGTCACCGAGTCTTAGTGGGATAAAGCACTCTGTATATCTTATTGGTGATGTAGGAGGGGCTAAGGAGGGGGAGTCAACCATACCTTTGTTGCAACTTAAAGAGTATTTAGCTACAGATGAAAGGGTAGATGATAACACAGATGTAGTGTTCTTAGGAGATAACATCTATCCTGTAGGAATGCCGCCAATTGGCCATAAAGATAGACCACTTGCAGAGCATAAGCTCGATGTGCAATTGGAGTCTGTAAGAGCATTTGAAGGTAATGTTACATTTGTTCCAGGTAATCACGACTGGTATACATACGGACGAGAAGGGCTAGCAAGGCAAGAACAATATATTGAGAGTTACCTCAGCCAATACAACGAAGAGTTTACGGATTACTTTAGACCAAGTAATGGATGTGGCAATATTGATGTTATGACGATAGCAGATCATATTTCACTGATATCAATAGATTCCCATTGGTTTTTGACTGACAAGCCAAAAGATTATAACTATGATGATTGCGATATTAAGACTCGTGCTCAATTTGTATCCGCCTTTAGAGATACTATGGCAGCATTGAGTTCTGAGCAAGTATTGTTGACCATGCATCATCCAATGTTTACGGTGGGGAGTCACGGCGGTTTTTATTCAGCGGAGTCATATTTAATGCCTTTTACTGCATTAAATAAAAAACTAAAAATCCCTCTATTAGGGACTGGGGCAATAGTCAACTGGGTAAGACCAAGAATGTCAGAGCAGGATACAAAGAGTGCTCCATATAAAGACTATTATTCCACGATAATCCCACCAGTAGAAGCACATGGCAACACCATAGTCGCTGCAGGACATGAGCATACACTTCAACTTCACGAACAAAATAACATCAATTATATAGTCAGTGGCTCAGGTTCTAAAAACGGGGTTGTAGGATCCCTTGATATTACCAAGTTTGCCACAGGCGAGTATGGTTTTGCTTTATTGGATTACTACAATAATGGATCGATATGGATTACCTTCTACGCTACAACAGGTAAGTCAGAAGACTGCGAAGTAGTGTATAGAGAGAAGTTAAATTAGGTGGGAGCTGTCTGAATTAGGAAGAGTAGGATCCATGGATGTTAGGATCATAAATAAGCGTACATCCGCATCAAGTATAGAAAAATTAAGAAAATCCTCTAATCAAGAAAATCAAAATACAGACAAAGAAGATGATGGAACTATCTGAATCAAGATGAGTAGGGTACAAGATCAATTGAAAGTATAAACCCGTTCATTCTTGAACAATAATGAACGAAAGGAGATGCTGTGTTCCGACCGAACGAAGTGACCGAGGAACGGACAGATCGACTGAGAGTGAATGTTCGCGATAGCGAATTGTATTAGAATGGACTAGACTTTTTGTTTCTTTTTTGCCTGTCAAGCCAAAGGCATGGGCAATGCAAAAAGAAAAAATATCATCTAAGAATAAGAGTAGCTTATAGCCACATATTGTCAGAATTAGGAAGTATAGGATTCAAGGATGATAAGATCAAATAGCAATTCACATCCAGATCAAGCATAGAGAAATCAAGAAAATTCAGCACTCTACACCAACATCTCAAACAACATCCGATTATTATTAATCGGTTGATAATCAATCCCTTCTTTATCCATTCTGTGAATGAGTGGTTCGTAATCGACTACGTTTTTAAGTTCAATACCGACTAGGGCAGGGCCACTTTGGCGACTATTCTTCTTGGTATATTGAAAGTGGGCGATATCATCATTAGGACCTAATACACTTAGGAAATCTCGTAATGCTCCGGCTCTTTGAGGGAATCTAACAATAAAGTAATGTTTCTTTCCTTCGTATAACAAAGCTCGTTCTTTGATCTCTTCAGTACGAGTGATATCGTTATTGCCACCACAGATAATAATACCTACATTTTTACCTTTGATTTGATCTTTGTATTGGTCAAGTGCCGATACAGATATTGCTCCAGCAGGCTCTACTACGATCGCTTCATCATTGTAAAGTTGTAGGAGGGTTGAGCAGATATGCCCTTCTGGTATCGTCACATAGTCATCGACTACCTCTTTACAGATTTCGTAAGTAAGTCTACCGATCTGTCGTACTGCGATACCATCTGCAAACGAGTCTATAGAATCTAAAGTCACCCGTTCATTAGCATCAACAGATGCTTTTAATGCAGCAGCTCCTGCGGCTTCTACAGCAATGATTTTGGTTTGAGGACTCAAAGTTTTCATATAAGATCCGACACCAGAGATAAGACCACCTCCACCGACGGCTACAAATAGATAATCAAGCGGATCAGCACTTTGTTCTAGCATCTCTACGGCGATAGTCGCTTGACCAGCAATTACTTCAGGATCATCAAACGGGTGTATCATCACCTTTCGATTCTTAGTAGCATCTATATATGCTGCCTCACTAGCATCATCATACGTATCTCCGATCAAGATGACTTTGACCATGTCTTGGCCAAACTGTTTTACCTTTTTGATCTTCTGATTAGGGGTTGTACTCGGCATATAGATGGTACCATGAGTCCCTAGTTTTTTGCATGCAAATGCAACTCCCTGGGCATGATTACCAGCACTAGCACATACAATACCTCTAGAGAGATCATTCGCCGTAAGGCTACACATCTTGTTGTAAGCGCCTCTAATTTTAAAGGATCTCACTACTTGCATGTCCTCACGTTTCAACATGATATTACAGTCATACTTTTTCGAAAGGTTGTAATTATTCATGTAGGGTGTCGGCGCCACAGTACCTTTGAGGTTCTGTTGTGCCTTCATGATCTGCTCTAGAGATATCATATGTGACTTAGTCATCATGGGATTATATTTGTACTAGTTCTTTGGTCTTAAGCTTCTTACCGTTCTACCAGTAGTCCACATTTCCGAATTTCTCAACTCATCAAGTTCAGCTTCAAGCTTCACTCTATAATCGGCTTTACTATTACTATCGATAGACAATTGAGCTTCTTTACCAGAGGCTACACTATCGTATAATTCTTCAAATACTGGAGCTGTTGCATCTCTAAATTTCTTCCACCAGTCGAGTGCTCCTCTTTGTGCAGTCGTAGAGCAGTTAGCATACATCCAGTCCATACCGTTCTCAGCGATGAGTGGGTATAGTGACTCGGTAGCTTCCTCTACAGTCTCATTAAATGCCTCAGATGGGCTATGACCACGCTTACGCAAAAGATCATATTGTGCTGCGAATAATCCTTGGATTGCTCCCATCAATGTACCTCTTTCTCCAGTAAGGTCAGAGTATACTTCTTTTTTGAAATCTGTCTCAAACAAGTAACCTGATCCGATACCGATACCCATAGCTACGACTCTGTCTTTAGCTTTTCCAGTTGCGTCTTGGAAGATTGCATAACTAGAGTTCAGCCCTTTACCAGCTAAAAATAATCGTCTCAATGAAGTACCAGAACCCTTAGGTGCTGCTAAGATCACATCGATGTCTGCTGGTGGGATGATACCTGTCTGCTCCTTGTATGTAATCCCAAATCCATGAGAAAAATACAATGCTTTACCAGCTGTTAAGTGTGGTTTTAATCTAGGCCATACTGCGATCTGCGCAGCATCTGACAGCAAATATTGGATGATCGTTGCTTTTTCTGCAGCCTCTTCGATTGAGAATAATGTCTCTCCAGGTACAAATCCATCAGCAATAGCTTTGTCATAAGATGCAGATGGGCTACGTTGGCCGATGATCACTTTTATGCCATTATCTCTAAGATTTAATGCTTGACCTGGTCCTTGTACGCCATACCCGATGATTGCTATGGTCTCATCTTTAAGTACTTCTTGAGCTTTCGCTAATGGGAATTCTTCTCTTGTGACTACATTTTCTTCTACGCCACCAAAATTTAGTTTTGCCATGATATATGATAATTTATAATTAGTTAGAACTTGGTTGTTCTAGTTTAATCGTTTGTAAATATGTGTTTAGTCGTTCCATTTCTTTTATAATAGCTACTCTTCCTGATCGGACAAACTCGTATACTCCGAATGGTCTCAATACATTGAGTAGTTCTTCTGTTTCACTTTGATAGCCCGTCTTTTCGATGACGATATATTCTTTCTCTATAGCAATGACTCTAGCATTATGTACTCGTATAAGTTTTTCAAGTGCTACACCACCAAAGAATGCTTCAGGAGCTACTTTATACAACGCAATCTCCTGATATACGATATCCTCATTGCTATCATAATATGCTTTCAATACATCTACTTGTTTGTCTATTTGTAGTGTCAGTTTACGTACTGATTCTTCATCGAGATTAACAACGATAGTAAACCGATGTATCCCTTCTATCGTAGATTTAGAGGCATTTATGGATTCAATATTGATATGACGTCGAGTTATGACTCCTACGATTCGGCTCAATAGGCCAGTTTTATTTTCCGAGAATACGGTTATAGTATATTCCATTTGTCATAGCACCGGAGGTGCGGTTATTTGCGACAAAGTCGCGGTTAATTACACCTGTCGGTGTGGTTAATTTCGCTTTCGCGAGGTTATTTGCACTTGCGTGCGGTTATTTGTTCCTATCGGCACGGTTATGTGCATCTTTGATGCGGTTAGTTACACCTGTCGGTGTGGTTATTTGTACCGATACTCAGTACGGTTAGTTGTTTCTTTGAAACGGTTGTTGCCCTAGGTTGTTAATTGTGCTATGCAAAAATTAACCTCGCGTAGCGACCCAAAGCGTCAAAGGCAACTAACCTCGCGAAGCGAAATTAACCTTGCAAAGCAAACTTAACCTCGCAGAGCGAAACTACTTCTTATGTCTTTTCAATTGACTATTTCTTAAGTTGACTAATTTGGGTGCAATTATTTCACAATCCTTTCTTAGTCTAATGTAAGTTTCTTCATTTATCATTTCGAGGTCTTTGGCTAGGATCAATACGTTTATTGTTTCTAGGCAACTACAGTAAGCAATATTCGTAAACTTGGCTTGCTCCAGTAATGAGTACTTACCACTTCCTTCTGCTATATTGAGTGAGATGGAAGTGCAGGCTCTTCTTACTTGTGATGTTAATCCATACATTTCCTCTTTAGGCCATGTTTTAGTTGTTGTATAAATAGATTTTGCAAGTGACATTGCTGCTTTCCAAACATCTAAATTCTCAAAACTAAATCTTTTCAACTCACCCATTTTTTATTGATTTATATTCATCCCAACTAATTAGAGCACGAAGTAGGTCGTCACTAGGAATAACCGCATCGAAGAAGCAACTAACCTTGCGCCAGCGAAACTAACCGTGCCGAGTATCGGCACAATTAACCCTTTTGGAGTTCTTACTCCAAAACAATCTCATCAACTGCCTTCCCTGTCGATATCATCGGATACACATTCTCCTCTTTCTGTACCATTACATGGAGAAGGTAAGCACCGTCATAGGCCAGCATTTCCGCGATAGCGGCATTGATATCTTTCGCATCAGTGACTTTCTTTCCTTTAACTCCAAAACCATCTGCGATCTTTACAAAGTCAGGGTTTTGTAATTCTACGGCAGAGTATCTTCTTTCAAAGAATAGCTCTTGCCATTGTCTTACCATCCCTAGGTGTTCGTTATCTAGGAGGAGTATTTTGACGGGTACATTCCATTGAGTACATACGCCGAGTTCTTGTAGGGTCATCTGGAATCCTCCATCTCCACAGATACAGATTACGGTTCTATCTGGATCGGCAAACTGTGCTCCGATCGCTGCGGGTAGTCCGTAGCCCATCGTACCGGCACCACCTGATGATACCCATTGGTCCTTGCCATTGTAGTCATAATATCTTGCTGCAGCCATTTGGTGCTGCCCGACATCGGTTGCTACGATTGCTTTACCACCAGTCTGTTTTGATACCTCTTTGATGACGCGTCCCATGGTCATATGATCCATGTTGGTATCGTCGAGATCTCGTTTGATTACTTTATCGTATTCCATTTTGTCGCAAGCGTGAAATTCTGCTAGCCACTCAGGATATTCTTTTTTATCGACTTTCGTCAAAAGTGCTTCTAATGCTTCTTTTGCGTCAGCTAAAACTGCAACATCTGTCTTGACATTCTTATCTATCTCAGATGGATCTATCTCTATATGTATGACTTTAGCTTGTTTGGCATATTTTGATAGATTACCGGTCACCCGATCATCAAATCGCATTCCTACTGCGATTAGTACATCACAAGCGTTGGTTTTCATATTCGGTCCATAGTTACCGTGCATGCCGAGCATACCCACATGTAATGGATGTTCATTGGCAAGAGCCGATAGACCGTGGATCGTACTACCCACAGGGATTCCAGCTTTCTCAACGAATGATTTAAAAACTTCTTGAGCTTTCGCAATATGTATCCCTTGACCTGCTAGGATCATTGGTTTTTTAGCACTATTGATTAATGCTGCTGCTGCATCGATAGCATCATTGTTGACTACTGGAGTCGGTAAGTAACTACGTATGAATGGCTTTTGCGAATACGCAAACTCAAATAACTCAAACTGTGCATCTTTAGTGATATCAATCAGTACTGGCCCAGGTCTTCCTGAGTTAGCCACGTAAAATGCCTTAGCCATTACTTCAGGTATCTCAGAGGCTTTTGTGATCTGGTAGTTCCACTTAGTCAGTGGAGTTGTACATCCGATGACATCCATCTCTTGGAATGCATCACTCCCAAGTAGATGGCCATACACTTGTCCAGTGACACATACAAGCGGTAGCGAGTCCATCAAGGCATCTCCGATACCTGTGAATAGATTCGCAGCGCCAGGTCCTGATGTTGCAAAACAGACACCAGGTTGTCTCAATATACGAGCATAGCCTTGAGCTGCATGTATTGCTCCCTGCTCATGACGAGTCAAGATATGTTGGAGCTTATCCTTGTAATCATACAATGCATCATACACAGGCATGATTGCACCGCCAGGATAACCGAATACCGTCTTACAACCCTCTGCAATCAAACATTCTAATATTGCTTGTGCTCCAGTTAATGTTCTGGTAGCAGCTGCTGCGGGTTTCTTATCTAAAGTTTTAACACTCATATATCCTCTTTTTAATCCTCATCAGTGACACATCCTTCACTTGCTGAAGAGACTAATTTTCTATATTTCTTTAGGCTTCCGATTAAGTCTCTCGACTTTGGCTTCCAATTCTTTCTACGTTGTTCTATTTCTTGGTCCGATACATTGGCATTGATCGAGTTATCATTAGCATCGATGATGATATGATCTCCATCCTCTAGAAGACCGATGAGTCCACCGTCATATGCTTCAGGAGTAATATGACCTACGACAAACCCATGTGTACCTCCAGAAAATCGACCATCAGTGATCAATGCAACAGCGTTACCTAGTCCAGCACCCATTATTGCGGAGGTTGGTTTTAGCATTTCTGGCATTCCAGGACCACCTTTAGGACCACAATATCTGATTACAATCACATCGCCTATTTCAATTTTTCCAGCTCCGATTGCGGTATTTGCCTCGATTTCTGAGTCAAATACTTTAGCCTTGCCTTCAAATCGTAATCCTTCTTTACCTGTAATCTTAGCTACAGAACCCTCTGTTGCAAGATTACCGAATAGCATCTGTAAGTGACCACTTTCTTTGATCGGATCCGTACTAGGATGCACTACATCTTGACCTTCTTTCAGTGCTGGTACTTCAGCTAGATTCTCAGCGATAGTCTTGCCTGTTACCGTCATGCACGATCCATCGATCATACCTTCTGCAAGCATCATTTTCATTACTGCAGGCACTCCACCTACTTCAAATAAATCTTGCATCACATATTTGCCACTAGGCTTCAGATCTGCTAGGAATGGTGTTGTATCACTCACTGCTTGTATATCTTTTAAGTCAAGCTTAATGTCAAATGACTTAGCAATAGCGATCATATGCAACACCGCATTGGTTGATCCTCCGAGTACGGTGATTACCCTTAGTGCATTGATGATAGATGCTCTTGTGACAATGTCTCTTGGTTTGATATCCTTTTCAAGTAAGATTCTCATTGCGGTAGCTACTCTTGCTGATTCTGCAGCTTTCTGATCATTGACCGCAGGTATAGACGAGTTGAAAGGTAAGCTCATACCCATCGCTTCTATAGCTGAGGACATGGTGTTAGCCGTATACATCCCACCACAAGCACCTGCACCAGGGCAAGCTTTCTTGATGATGTTTTTGTATTCGGTATCATCGATCTCTCCTGATATTTTCTGTCCCAATGCTTCAAAAGCAGATACAATATCGAGCTTCTTATCATTGTGACAACCTGGAGCTATCGTACCTCCGTATACGACGATACCTGGGCGATTAAGTCTACCGAGTGCCATCATGGCTCCGGGCATGTTCTTATCGCAACCGACGACCGCTACTACGGCATCATACCATTGTGCTGAGGTTACTGTCTCTATACTATCTGCGATGATATCTCTAGAGGGTAGGGAATAGTTCATCCCCGCGGTACCCATAGATATACCGTCACTGACTCCGATCGTATGGAATATCAATCCGATTAGGTCTTGCGTTTGTATATCAGTCTTTATCTGCTTAGCAAGATCGTTGAGGTGCATATTGCATGGGTTACCTTCCCATCCTGTACTTACGATACCTACTTGTGCTTTTTCAAAGTCTTCAGTAGTCATGCCGATGGCATGCAACATTGCTTGCGCAGCTGGTTGCGTAGGATCTTGGGTAACTGTCTTGCTGTACTTATTTAAGTTCTTCATAAAAATAAAAAAAGCCGTTCATGTGGTGAACGGCTTCAGATTTATATTGTGTTATTTAATATCGTCCGTTAGCCATTCGGTGGAATGATAATGTTAATAATGACGATATTTTGAATGATATTTCTCATTTGTAATCGTTAAGGTACACGGATTCATAAATCTAGCCAACATATTGGATAACTTATTTAAAATAAACTTTATATAATGTTGCTATATGTTTCGTTCTGAGCTCTAGGTTTTACGTAGTCAGCTCCGTCTAGTATTATAGATTGCATGATATCACCGAAGTGAGAACATGGGCATTCTGTATCTGGATTGAGATCTTGTGTCATTGCACCTTTGGCAATGCAAGTTTTTACTGCTTGCTCGATACAGTCCGCTTCACGATCCATATTGAAGTCTCGGTACATCATCGCTGTAGACAGGATACTAGCTATAGGATTAGCAATGTCAAGACCTGCTGCTTGCGGGTATGATCCATGTACGGGTTCGTATAGCTTGCTCGTATCTCCGATAGATCCTGATGGTAGTAGCCCTAGTGATCCGGCAAGTACGCTAGATTCATCTGATATGATATCTCCGAACATATTAGAGCAGAGGACTACATCAAATTGTCTTGGATTCAAGATCACTTGCATCGTAGCATTATCTATGAATAAGTAATCCAATGTTACATCAGGATATGACTTACCCATCTCCATGACGACCTTACGCCAGAGTCTTGAGCTTTCCAATACATTGGCTTTATCTATCAAGGTTAGTTTACGTCGACGCTTACGAGCCGCTTCGAATGCTAACTTGGCAATTCGTTCGATTTCGTATGCATGATACTCGCAAAGGTCCGATGAGTAATCGTCTCTTTTTTCTTTCTTACCAAAGTATATACCGCCGGTTAACTCTCTGTAGATGATATAATCTACTCCTTTAAGATATTCTGCTTTGATCGGCGATAAATCAACTAATTGATCATGTAGCGCTATCGGTCTGATGTTGCACCATAGTCCCAGTTCCTTACGGATTGCGAGCAGTCCTTGCTCAGGTCTTACCGTTGCAGTAGGGTCGTTGTCATATTTAGGATCTCCTATTGCACCTAGGATTATAGCATCTGCTTGTTTGCAAATATCTATAGTCTCTTGGGGGAGGGGATTGCCAGTCTTGTCGATAGCAATTGCTCCGATGAGCCCTTCTTCGATCGTAATGTCATGACCATATTTTTGGTTGATCGCATCTATGACTTTTAAGCTCTGTGCTACGACTTCAGGTCCGATACCATCGCCTCTGAGTACTGCTATTTTATTTAATGTTGCCATCTGTATACTAGTATAATGTATGCTCCGCCTCGAATACTTCGATCTCGGGCTTTAGATTGAGTAAATAGTCGATATCGTCGTATCCCATCATTAGACATTCTTTCTTGTAGTTGTCTATCTCAAATGCGATCGTGATATCTTGATCTATTATTTTTAAATACTGTTCCTTGAGATTTACCTCAAACTGAGCAGCATGATTGCTTTCTATTGTTCTGAATATGATGTCGAGATCAGTCTCTGATACTTGTATCGGTAGTAGTCCATTATTCAATGCATTACCTCTAAATATATCTGCGAAAAAACTCGATACCACTACTTTAAATCCATATCCTGTCAATGCCCAAGCGGCATGCTCTCTACTTGATCCACAACCAAAATTCTTACCAGCGACTAAGATGTCACCTGTATATGTAGGGTTGTTAAGTACAAAGTCTGTGATCTCTTTATCGCTACGATCATATCTCCAGTCTCTGAAAAGGTTGTCACCAAATCCAATTTTGGTAATGGCCTTCAAAAATCTTGCAGGGATGATCTGATCCGTATCCACATTTTCTATGGGCATCGGTACAGCTGACGATATCAATGTATTGAATGCTTCCATATTAGTTTAAGTATTTTCTTACGTCTACAATTTTGCCTTCGATGGCTGCTGCTGCGGCTGTCAATGGACTGGCTAGTATAGTACGTGCTCCAGGTCCTTGTCTTCCTTCAAAGTTACGGTTGGAGGTCGATACACAATATTCGCCAGCAGGCACTTTATCTTCGTTCATACCTAGACATGCTGAGCAGCCTGGCTCTCTTAGTTGAAATCCAGCTTGCGCAAATATTTTATCTAATCCTTCTTCTATTGCTTGTTTTGATACCAACTTAGATCCGGGTACGATCCACACTTGCACGTGATCTGCTTTCTGCTTACCAGTGACGAAGTCTGCCACTTGGCGTAAATCCTCAATCCGGGCATTGGTACAAGATCCTATGAATACGTGACCGATACGCTTATTGATTAGAGATTCGCCTTGAGCAAAACCCATATAATCTAATGATTTCACCAATTGCTTAGGATCTTCATAGCTATCTGATAATGGTATAGATTGATCTATTTTTATTCCCATGCCTGGGTTGGTACCATAGGTGAGCATCGGACTGATGTCTGCTGCGTCGTAGCTATATTCTTGATCAAATACTGCGTCGTCATCAGTTTTTAATGTTGACCAGTATGCGATAGCCTCTTTTAGTTTGGCTCCAGTAGGAGCAAATTTACGACCCTTGATGTAGTCAATTGTTGTCTGGTCTGGAGCAATCATACCGCCTCTTGCACCCATCTCGATGCTCATATTACAGACGGTCATTCGCTCTTCCATAGACATGGCTTCGAATGTGCTACCTGCATATTCTACAAAGTGCCCAGTACCACCAGCGGCAGTTAACTGAGCGATGATATATAGTATTACGTCTTTGGCTGTGACTCCTTTTTGGAGCTGACCATTGACGTTGATTCGCATAGTTTTTGGTTTGTCTAGGATCAAGCATTGCGTAGCAAATACCTGCTCCACCTGAGATGTACCGATGCCAAATGCAATGTTGCCAAATGCGCCATGCGTAGAGGTATGACTGTCGCCACATACGATCGTCATGCCCGGCTTGGTGATCCCTAGCTCTGGTCCGATGACGTGTACGATGCCTTGTAACTCGTGTCCTAGTTGATATAGCTCCACACCAAACTCAGCACAGTTAGAGGTCAAGGCCTCGACTTGAGATCTTGATAGTGGCTCCTTGATAGGGAGGTGTTGATTAAGGGTCGGGACATTATGATCAGCGGTAGCCGTTGTCTGACTTGTCCGATGTATCGGAATATTACGATCTCTCAATCCTGAGAATGCTTGTGGACTTGTCACCTCATGTATAAAATGACGGTCGATATAGATCACTTGACGCGTCTCATCGATGTCTTTAACCACATGGGCATTCCATATTTTTTCGAATAAAGTTGTACTCACTTGATATAGGATTAGGCAACATTAGCAAATACAGAAGATAGAATACCTCTTAAGTCGG
>CALDEO010000277.1 GCA_937942465.1 uncultured Saprospiraceae bacterium | reverse complement strand
TCGCCAAAACCCATAACATTCGCAATAGCGAAAACAAAAACGATCAATGCAAATACCGATATGATCCAAGACTTCAACGCCTCTTGCCTAGCCCGATTGATCAAGGGTGCTCTCACGTATGATACTCTCGCTCCTACAAGCAACATGGTACGGATCTCATTTTTCTTACTGAGCATATTCAATTGTATCAAATTATTTAAAATTATAATACTTATAAACATGAATATCAGCGCAATAACTAAAAACACGAGTCCAAGTCGGTTTACATTGGTATTGATCTGATCGAATATTTCATTTTGAAAAAACACAGTTGACACCTCCTTTTGCGCAAGCAGATCCTTCTGTATAACATTGAGGTGATCATCATCATAGTAGCTCGCCGATACATTAAAAAGCAACATCGACTGGAATGGGTTTTCCATATTGGAGAGCATCATGGATTGACCAAACTCTTGATTGATCTGCTCGATCGCATCTTTAGAATCTAGGTATTGGATGGACTCCCCGATCACCCCCTCTGTGGACGAAAGGTAGTTTTTGATCTTATCAATATTTTCTTGACTTGCAGGCTCTTCTAGCTCTACCAAAACAGACAATTGCTCTTTGATCAATTTAGAGAATACACTATTGTGAAAATACACAACCAGAAACAATCCGATGAAGAACAACATCAACGACATCGAAAAACTAAAATTTCTGAATAGTAAAGTCTTACTTTTGGCCAAAATATAAATTTGTCGTAAAAATATATGAATTATCGCAATATGTATAGGATTTAGACACTTCTATTATTAATCGTTGAAGAATGCTCTCGTATTGCCCCGTATTCAATAAGATATCTATCTATTATTACTGATATTCGATATAAATGATCTGCTGAGAAGTGGTTTAACCAATAAAGTTATACATTCTGCGAAAGCATAAATACCTTGGTGGCTGCAATTGCGAATCACCTGCCCTAACCTTAAAAGAATATAAGCTATGGCTCTACATAAATACATCATTGCCCTCGATCAAGGTACGACGAGCTCACGATCTATATTATTTGATCATGAAGGACGCATTGTCAATACATCGCAACAAGAGTTTAAGCAACACTACCCGCAACCAGGATGGGTCGAGCATGAAGCCAACGATATATGGCAATCACAGATAACTGTATTGCTCAATAGTATCAAAGGATACGACATCGCCCAAATAGCGGCAATAGGAATAACCAATCAGAGAGAGACAACCATCGTGTGGGATCGAGCCACGGGCGAGCCGATACATCGTGCTATCGTATGGCAAGATCGCAGGACTGCCCCATACTGTAGCCAACTGACTAATGAAGGAAAAGCGGACCTTGTAAGATCAAAAACAGGTCTCATACTAGATGCATACTTCTCTGCTACTAAGGTCAAATACATATTGGATAATGTGCCAGGTGCTAGGGATAGAGCGATGGCTGGAGAGTTATGTTTTGGTACTGTCGACTCATGGGTTATCTATAAACTGACCAATGGTAAGACCCATGTCACTGATGCCACCAATGCAGCACGGACGATGCTATACAATATACATGAGCTGAGCTGGGATGATGAGTTATTGGAGTTATTTGATATCCCTCGTGAGATATTACCTGAGGTCAAGGACTCTAGCGAAATCGTTGGATACACAAGTAAAGAGATCGTCGGTCATGAGCTACCGATAGCTGGTATTGCTGGAGATCAACATGCTGCACTTTTCGGTCAGATGTGCCTAGAAAAAGGGATGATGAAAAACACCTATGGCACCGGATGTTTCATGATGCTCAACACCGGTGACGTGATCGTAGAGTCAGATAACAGACTATTGTCGACGATCGCATGGCGTATCAATGGTAAGACGACTTATGCTCTCGAAGGCAGTATATTTGTGGCAGGAGCGGCGATACAATGGCTGCGAGATGGACTAGAATTATTTGACGATGCTCAAGAGTCAGAGGCGCTTGCTGCATCGGTGAATGATAACGGAGATGTGTACTTTGTACCTGCACTGACAGGACTCGGAGCACCTCACTGGGACCAATATGCAAGAGGTACCATCGTAGGTATCACTAGAGGTACAACCAAGGCACATATCACAAGAGCAGCCCTAGAAAGCATCTGTTTTCAAGTCAATGATGTGATCACTGCGATGGCTAAAGATATCGGCACTAGACCACACGAGCTCAGAGTAGACGGCGGTGCAACCTCCAATGATCTGCTGATGCAACTACAATCAGATATTGCTGAACTAGAAGTCGTACGACCTGAAATCATGGAGACAACAGCACTAGGAGCGGCATATCTAGCCGGCCTTGCAACAGGATTTTGGAGCAATATCGAGGAGCTAGAAAAACAATGGAAAGAAAATAAAAGATTTAATTCAAAAATAGCCTCTGACACTCGAGACCATATGAACAAACAATGGCAAAGAGCAGTTAAGAGGTCTAACTCATGGGTAGACGATGAACAGACAGCAACTTAAAAAACAGCTTACCGCTGGTGACCAAATATATGATTATTGCATAATCGGCGGTGGAGCCTCAGGCCTTGGTGTCGCTCTAGAAGCAACCCTTGCGGGATACAGTGTCTGCTTGATCGATCGAGTAGACTTTGGCAAATGTACTTCGTCTAGAAGTACCAAGCTGGTACATGGTGGTGTACGATATCTAGCACAAGGACGGGTCAAACTCGTACTTGAGGCATTACGAGAGCGAGGGTACTTTTTTAAACATGCTCACAACATCAAGAAGCAATCATTCATACTGCCGGTGTTCAGCTGGTTTGATACGATCAAGTAT
>CALDEO010000276.1 GCA_937942465.1 uncultured Saprospiraceae bacterium | reverse complement strand
TGGAATATTTATAATTTCAGACTGAATATCTTGACTAAGCTCATAGATGAGGGTCATGATATCATTGTAATTGCGCCTGTCGATGCATATATCGAGTATATGGAGAAGTACCCTCAAGTACAACACATTGCTCTCAGAGTACTCAATAGGAATAGTAAAAATCCATTTAGGGATATCTTGTTAATAGAGGAGTTTAGAAGAAAATTTTCTAGACTTAAGCCAGATCTGATTATCAACTATACACATAAGCCCAATATCTATGGAGGTATTGCAGCTCGTATTTTAGGGATTCCTTCTATTGCTATGGTAACGGGTCTAGGGTATGCTTTCATACATAATGGCTGGGTCAATACGATTACTAAGTTTCTTTATAAAATATCCTCATCACATCATAGCAAAGTAATATTTGAGAATATTGATGATCGATTGTTATTTGTAAAAGACGGGCTTATCTCTGAAGACCAAGGGATATCGATCAAAGGGTGTGGTGTTAATATTGATTACTTCCACCCGTATCTCAATGGTCAAGTCAAGTCTAAAACTATTTTCACATTCATTGGTAGACTGTTGTATGATAAGGGCATTGTGGAATTTGTGGAGGCAGCAAAGCAAATTAAAAAAGCACATCCCGAAACCGAATTTTGGGTCATCGGAGAACTTGATGCTGAGAACCCCTCAATGATCGACAATGATGAATTGCTCCGTTGGATAGAAACCAAAACAATATACTATCATGGTTTTGTCAGAGATGTAAGACCATTCGTACAGAAGTCAGACTGCGTAGTACTGCCTAGTTATAGAGAGGCAATACCTCGTACCATCACCGAGGCTATGGCCATGGCCAAGCCCGTAATTACATCCAATACCGCTGGTTGTTGGGAGTCCGTAGACGAAGGCATAAATGGATATTTGGCTGAAGTTAAAAGTGCTAAGTCTCTCGCTCAGTCGATGGAAAAATTTCTAAAGTTAGACTCTGATCAAAGACACGAGATGGGTGCTGCTGGTCGTAAAAAAGTCGAAGCAGAGTTCGACGATAGGTTAATAGCCGATCAGATTTATAATATTATCACTCCTTATTTGGAAGATGGCTCTCAAGCCAGTTAAACTCCTTTCCAAACCTTTCTTCCCACGTTCCTATTATTTTTTCAACAGACTTTCGAGCTTCTTGACCTAGGTCTTGATGTTCTGCTTGCAAGTATGTATTGATCTTTGCAGCCATATCCTCCACAATGGATTCTGTATCAGATACAACGAGAGCATTTTGTTGATCTTGAAATACACTACAAGTCTCTCCGTTGTCCACTGTGCAGATAACTCTACCTGCCAGCCCATGTTCCCACATTACATTTCCAAGGCTCCCACCCTCATATAAAAACATACTCAAGTCGAATGTTGCTACAAGCTCAGGCAAGTCTGCATGAGGTATTTCAGGTCGCAGTACTACGTAGTCATGCGCTTTAGTTTGTGTTATTAATGTTCTGATCTCCGATAGCATACTACCTGTACCCAATATCGTTAGATGTATATCGAGTTCATATTTGTCTCTCAGCACTTTCGCTATGGCAATATTAAGGTGATGCCGCTTATAGTGTTCTATTCTTGAAATAGAGCACATTCTAATAGTCTTGCTGGTGTCAACTTTAGTCACGGGCTCAAGGCTCAATAGCTGCTGACGATAGTCTCGGTCCATGCCGTTGAACATCATTTTTACTTCCACATCAGGGTTGAAGTACTGTGCTACTTTGTCAAATGCAGTCCCGTCTTGGGTAGCAACCATACAATCTGCAGGGTTCTTAATCGCGAATAGCTCAAAGATATGACGGGTATAGATTTTAAACCATCGTTTGTTTTTCAGTTTTTCTGTCAGTATCGTTCCATAGATTCTACCAGCGGATAGTATATTATGTTTGTGACCCAGAGATGCGGCGATACTAGAGTAGGTGCTTAGACCGTATAGTACGTCGTATTTTGTTGATTTAAGATGTTTGTTTAAGAATCTATATAGTTGAAAATAAGAAAGCAATTTCCAAATGAGGTATATAGGGAAGGACAGCCTTTTTAATTCGATGATTGATCCGTTCGGCATTTTTTTAATGCGATTGGCATCGAAATTATAGATAACAGAGTAAAACGAGTGTTCTGTAGAATTGCCTAAATATTGATACAGGTTATATATGGCAGGAGTTCCAGTCGGCGGTTCGTCTTTTTGAAACCAACCAATCAACGGACGATAATACTCACCGATGATCAGTATTTTCATACCTCATTTAAGATTTTATGATACAGTGATTTTAGCATATTCCCATGAGGGAGACTTTCGTCAAAATTACTGTTATGCCAGTTCATTTCGATATGAGTACTCTGTTTATTTTGATCCGAAAAGGCATTTGATATTTCTTCTACGCTCTTACCTGTTTTTTCACTTTCGTGAATCAAAGAACTCTCCATATAAGCAAGAGGCAATTCAGTCCAAGTATAAGCCTTTTCTGTCTTAAAGTCGTATAGGTGGTATGCGTAGCCAGTACCACATCTAAAGCCTAGTCTACGATTATAACCCATAGAACTATCTTGGTCAATAGGGGATTGGGAGATGATTTCAGGTGTCTTGTCCCACGACCATCTTAAAAAGTGCTGTCTAGATTTCTTGATCTTACGATTCGATACTTTAGCTAGTGTTGCAGTTTCTCCGATATGCATATCCGTATCCTCTGATGCATTATAACTTGGGTGAATACCTACCTCATACTTGCGCTGTGTTGCAAGTTGTAGTAGTGTTGCAACCTTTGGGTCTTTGATGTCGTAGCGGTTGTCATGTTCAGTCTCACCACCAGTCATGAAGTATATAGTCTTTTCTGTAAAGTTACTTTTATCCGTTATCAACCAGTCAAATACATCGTAAGGGTCTTTCTGTGATCCAGAGATATATTTGAAAACTTGACCTATAGATTGGAAAAAATTACTCAAGCCTTTTCGATGATAAACACTAGCAACTACAGTACGCATCATCTGAGTACTTGACCCAAATCTTGCTATAATGTCTATATCATGAGATATGCTATGCGTTGCCTTTGTGTCTATTGACTGTTGTGTCAGAGCAAGTATCAGAGTACTTATAATATGATCTACAACAGGTATTTTTTCAAGTTGATTTCTGACCAAAAATTGATCCTTCTCTTCAAGCCACCCTGCTTTATTATTATATTTAGCTTCCGCAAATACTTCTTCATATCTACTGATGTGAAAAAATATTGCTTCGAAGACATCAAAGCAAAAATCTCCATTAAATAAGAAGTCTGTAGATGATTTACTCAATTCTTCGACACTGTATACAGTCTTGTTTTTGTGAGTATATGGGTTAGCATTGTATTGACTAGAGTCTACTTTTTTAGTAGAAAAGAAAACCTCTTGGGCAGGCATACATATAGAATCATCCTCATCTAGTCCATACCATATACATTGGTCTGGCATGCTGTCGGGATTGGCTACGAATGCAAATTTTCCTTTTAACAAAGGGTGTTTGTTAAGGAAGTCTATGGTGTAATCAAGACGTTCTTGATTTTCCAGCTCGTGAAATATAGCTATACTTTCCATAATTTTAAAAATTGTGCCCTTTCCATATGTTAAAAATAGCAGCTAACCATCGGTTGCATTTACTGATAACGTGATATGGAGTCATAATACCTCCGAATGATCTGAATACAGGTTCTACTTCAGGGATCATACTTCCTTCAAAATCAAAAATCCTGCCTTTACTACTTGCTTCTTTTATTGCTTGCCAAAGTAATAACTTAACAGCACCTCCTGTACCGACAGACTTATCCAGGCCTATAGATATACAATAGGAGGATTTTTGATCATGAATCATCAAAATGGAAGCTGCTTCTCGTTCATTCTTAAAAGCACTATACATATCTACACATTTGTGCTGTTGAAGCACATCTATCAATTTTATTAAAAACGATTTATCAAATGGTACTTTCTGACCCTTACGGGAGAAAGTCTTTTCATTTAATCGAAACAACAAATCTACATTTATTGTACGATCTATTCTAAATACTGACTCTGCCTTTTGAATTTCGTTGCGAGTATTAGACTTTAGTTGTGATAATAATTGTGTTTCTTCCTTTGGGTGTATCCTATAAGTGTACTTAGTACTTTGTTGGTAATCAGCGAAATAGAAAGGTATCCAATTTTCTAATTCAGGTCTTAGGCGCATTTTGGTAAGAGCAAACTTTGGTAATTGAGATATTAAATCTTTCATCACTTTTAGCTCGAAACTATACTTTGAGTTAACTTTTGAGATATTGTGAGGGTATACTAGATATGGTCCTAGGTATGCCGTGAGTAGTGCTTGTATAGAAGAAGAAAGACCATAACTACTTCCTTTAAAATAAGGCATCACTCCTCGTACACTGCCATCATTATTACAAGATATGGCTACATCCCATTCATCACCCTGTTGGATGGCGTCTAACCAGTAAGGCTGAAAAAAAATAGGAATACCTACATTCTCTTTGCAGAATTGCTGATATGTTATACGATTACTGATATGCTATGTACTTATATTGTATTAATAAAGCTAAGAACTAATCTTGCACTTCAATACTAATCTGCTAGTTTTAATACATTGAGTAAAGAAGTAGTAAATTTGATTTATAGTTTCATTTTTGTGAATTAAAAGACTTGACTCATTTATGTGTGGTATTTTTGGAATAATTGCGAATCGTAAACACGAAATACTTTCGGATGATTTAGGCAAATATGAAAATATACTATCGCATAGAGGCAGTGATGTTCGTGGTAACTTTAAAGATGACAATATACTTCTTGTACACAATAGACTCGCAATATTTGATTTGTCAGATAAAGGTGCTCAACCTATGGCTTATAAGCATTTAAACATTGTATTCAATGGAGCTATTTATAATTTTGTAGCCTTACGGGAAAATTTAATATTAAAGGGGTACCGTTTTGTTAGTGATACAGATACCGAAGTTATATTAGCTTCTTACTTAGAGTTTGGTAGTGATTGTGTAAAACACTTTAATGGACAATGGTCTTTTGCAATATATGATAATGTAAGGCAGGAAGTTTTCTGCAGTAGAGACCGATTCGGTATCAAACCATTTTATTATACAGTTCAGGATAGTAAGTTGATTTTTGCCTCAGAAATTAAAGCGTTAAAATTAGTCTCCAATACTAGCTACTCTATAGATGATAAAGCAGTGCAAAACTTTCTGGCATATGGTATGCATGATTACAATAATAATAGTTTTTATAATGAAATAAAACAACTGCCAAAAGGGACGAATATGACCATTGCTATGGATACTTTAGATCTAGAGTTTGATGAGTATTATAGTTTGGATAAAATAAATGTGAAGAGCCAACAAAATACTGAAATTGGAGATTTTCGAACGTTACTTTTAGATTGTATTTCTATTCGACTTCAGGCTGACGTACCTATTGGTAGTGCATTGTCTGGTGGACTAGATAGTTCTATTATCGCTTTGAATGCAGAGAAGTTAGTTGCTGATCGATACAAAAAAACTTACTCTATAGTCTATGAATCTGAAAAGGTGAATGAAAGCAAATATCTAAATGATGTACTAAAGCAGAGTAAAGTTTTAAATAAATCGATGTCTCCTGATTTCAATGCATTAAATGCTATGGTTGATGAGGTGTTGTATCATCAAGACGAGCCATTTGATGGGTATAGCGTCGTAGCGCAAGCATTTTTATTTAAAGAGGCAAGTAAGGACGGTGTCAAGGTAATGTTGGATGG
>CALDEO010000275.1 GCA_937942465.1 uncultured Saprospiraceae bacterium | reverse complement strand
GAGCAGCAATATTTTTAAGAGCTGCTGATTTATTAACAGGTCCATTCAGAGCAAGAATGAATGCTGCAACGATGCTATGTCAATCTAAAAATGCATACCAGGCAGAGATTGATGCAGTATGTGAGATGGCTGACTTCTTTAGATTCAATGTACAGTATATGTCTGAAATCTATGCACAGCAGCCAGAAAGTGCTCCAGGGATATGGAATCGTCTAGAGCACCGTCCATTGGAGGGTTTTGTATATGCATTGACACCATTTAACTTTACATCTATTGCAGCCAATCTATGTGCTGCACCAGCGATGCTAGGTAATGTGATCGTATGGAAGCCATCTGATAGTCAGATCTACTCTGCACAAGTAATTATGGAATTATTTGAAGCAGCAGGATTGCCAAAAGGAGTCATCAATATGGTATATGGAGATGGACCAGAGATTGGTAAAGTAGTATTCGAACATAGAGATCTCGCAGGCCTTCACTTTACAGGAAGTACAGGCGTATTCAAACATATATGGAAACAGATCGGTAATAATATCGATATGTACAGATCATACCCTCGAATAGTAGGAGAGACAGGTGGTAAGGATTTTGTAATCGCTCACCCATCTGCAGATGCTAAGACTGTTGCAGTAGGTCTATCGAGAGGTTCTTATGAGTTCCAAGGTCAGAAATGTAGTGCAGCATCAAGAGCATATATCCCTGCTTCAAAAGCAGATGCAATTCTTGAGTTTGTAAAAGCTGATATGGCTGATTTCAAAATGGGAACGCCGGATGACTTCGGTAACTTTATCAATGCAGTGATCGATGAAAAGGCATTTGATAAAATTTCAGGATTTATCGACATCGCTAAAAACAGCAAAGATGCTGAGATCGTAGCTGGTGGAGGATATGATAAGTCTAAAGGATATTTCATAGAGCCAACATTGATCGTAGCTAAAGATCCTAAGTTCACAACGATGTGTGACGAGATATTCGGACCTGTACTTACGGTATATGTATACGAGGATGATGCATTCGAAGAGACACTACACCTTGTAGATGAGACTTCTCCATATGCATTGACAGGAGCAATATTCAGTCAAGATCGATACGCTATTGAGTTAGCTCATAAGATCTTGAAGCATGCTGCAGGTAACTTCTATGTGAATGATAAGCCAACAGGAGCAGTCGTAGGACAGCAGCCATTTGGTGGAGGTAGAGGGTCAGGTACCAATGATAAAGCAGGTAGTACATTAAACTTGCTCAGATGGATCTCACCACGTACTATCAAGGAAACTTTAGTACCACCAACAGATTATAGATATCCATTTTTGGGATAGTCAAATATAAATTTGTAATTTAATGAGCCACAGGAGATACATCTCTTGTGGCTTTTTCGTTTGTACTTTATCAAAACAATCTACTAACCTTCAAGATTAAGCCCAATGTCTCTTAAACAGAAACTCATATTGCTCTGTATTATTTTCATTAGCAGTACGGCAATACAGGCACAGACATTCACGATAAGTGGATATATAGAAGATCAGTCAACAGGTGAGAAGTTGCTTGCCGCGAATGTATTTGATCGTGCAGCATCCAATGGGACCATTACGAATACCTACGGTTTTTACTCCTATACTTCATCAGGAGCATGTCAACTAGAGTACAGTTATATCGGCTACGAGAGTAAGGAGATAGAGCTGAACCTAACACGTGATACCGTCATCAATATAAGTCTGAAGTCTGAGTCACTAATAGAAGAAATAGAGATAAACGCCACTAGATCAAAGAAAATACAAGAAGAAACACAAATGTCTACCGTTGAGATACCGATCGCTCAGATCAAAAGTATACCAGCGTTTCTAGGAGAGGTAGATGTCCTCAAAGCCCTGCAATTGCTACCCGGGGTACAGTCTGGGGGAGAGGGGCAGAGTGGTCTATATGTGAGAGGGGGGAGTCCCGATCAGAACCTAATATTGCTAGATGGAGTACCTGTATACAACGCTTCTCACTTATTTGGTTTTTTCTCTGTATTCAACGCCGATGCCTTGAAAGATGTGAAATTAATCAAAGGTGGTTTTCCAGCTAGATACGGTGGTAGGCTTTCGAGTGTACTCGAAATAAACATGAAAGAGGGGAACAGTAAAGAAATAAAAGGTGCAGGATCGGTAGGGATTGTTGCTTCAAAATTTACTTTAGAAGGACCAATAATCACAGATAAAACATCATTTATCGTATCTGCAAGAAGGACATATATAGATGTATTGGCTAAGCCATTCATACAAAGCAGTCTAAAAAGTGAGGGGCAGCAAGGTGGTACTGGATACTACTTCTATGATCTCAATGCGAAGGTCAATCATAAGTTTTCTGATAAGGATAGACTCTACTTAAGTCTATACACTGGTAAAGATAAATTCTATTTTAACAGTAAAGAGACTGACGGTAACTTTAGAGATATCATTGATACAGGCCTCGGCTGGGGTAATATCACCTCTGCACTCCGATGGAATCACTTGATCACTCCCAAGTTGTTTATGAACTCGACGTTGAGTCTGAGTGATTACGAGTTGGATACTCGTGCTAAATACGGGACAGAGTATGTCTTGGAAGATGCTACAGATGAGATTTCACTGTCTTATATCTCTGGTATTAGAGATTGGGCTGGAAGATTGGATTTTGATTATGTACCTAATCCCAATCATTATATAAAGTTTGGTGGTCAGCTCATACATCACAAATTTAAGCCAGGGGTTTTCAACTTAAAAGAAGTAGATACTCGTAACGATCGTAACTTTGAGATACAACTAGGACAAGCTAATATCAACTCTATCGAGTACGCAGCATATGTAGAGGACGATATGAAAATAGGGTCTAATCTTAAGATAAATGCAGGTTTACACTTTTCGGGATTTAGTGTTGATGGTACCAACTATACATCACTACAGCCAAGATTGAGTTCTAGATATTTATTAAATGAGAATAGCTCTATAAAAGCATCATTCGCAACCATGCGTCAGTATATACACTTACTCGCTTTTGAGGGTATAGGCTTACCTACGGATCTATGGCTACCTACTACGGACCGAGTAAAACCTCAAGATGCATGGCAAGTAGCTCTAGGCTATGCGCAAGGTATCGGCGATGACTACGAACTTAGTGTAGAAGGGTATTTTAAAAAAATGTCTAATGTCATCTCTTATAAGGAAGGTTCTGGAGTATTCGAATTTAGCGACTGGGAGGATCGTGTGATCCAAGGAGATGGTGAAGCATATGGTGCTGAAGTACTATTGCAGAAGAAATATGGACGTCTTACAGGCTGGGTAGGATATACGCTATCGTGGTCTAATAGACAATTTGAAGATCTCAACTTTGGTGAGAAATTTCCATATCGATATGATAGAAGACACGATATATCGGTAGTAACTACGTACAAACTTAAAGAACGCATAACATTATCAGGATCTTGGGTATATGGTACCGGTAATGCTGTGACTCTAGCCTCATCCAACTATCGAGGTGCAATACAGCAAGGTGATAATAACCCCAACTCCTTCCTAGCATCGTACTTCTCAGATCGAAATGGTTTTAGGATGAATGCCTATCATAGAATGGACGTCGGGATCAACTTCATCAAACAAAAGAAGCGATACAAAAGGATATGGTCAATAGGAGCATACAATACCTACAATCGCAAAAATCCATTCTATATCTACACGGATACCGAATATATAGAACAACCTGATGGCTCATATACAGAAGAGTTTAAATTGAAGCAAGCGAGCTTGTTCCCGATTATCCCTTACGTTAACTTCAGTTTCGAATTTTAAAAATAGCAGAACATGAAAAATTCATTTCAATATATAGTTTTAGTTGCCTTAGTATTTATGATGTCTAGTTGTGGTGAGGATTTTTTCTCAACAACCTTGGATATCGACCCACCGGAGCATACTCCACAAGTGGCAACGCATGCTTTTCTCAACTACGATACCAAGGAGATAGAAGTCTTGGTCTCCGAGACTTTATCTATAACAAAAGTAGATGCCAGAATTGGTGAACGTGATGATGCAACAGTAAACTTGATTGCTGATGCAACGACAGAACTGATCATACCTCTTACAGACAATTTTATAGGATTTAACTATAAAGAAAGTGCAATCCTCCAGGCCAATGATGAGTATACTCTAAGAGTGAGTTTACCCGGATTTGAAGAAGCAAGCTCTACTCAAAAAATACCTACCAAAGTTACCGTATCAGATATACAGTTCTTTGAAGATGGTGGTATAGATAACGACGGTGAAGACCGAAGTGCAATAGATATCGTAATCAACGATCCTGCCGGTGAAGAAAACTTCTATGAGATATTTGTTTTAGTAGATAGCGACCCTGATCCAAACAAAGAGTTCTTTTATAGTACATATGCAGATAGTAATGACCCGATCGTATCTAGAGGCTATAACTACGATGGAGTTTTATTATCAGATGCTAGCTTCGATGGTACCGCTAAGAACTTGAGAATCCAAATGTATCCTACAGATCAGCAAGAAGTAGATGATAAGATCTGGTTGAAAGTTAAGTCTGTATCC
>CALDEO010000274.1 GCA_937942465.1 uncultured Saprospiraceae bacterium | reverse complement strand
TTTTTCAACCTATGTCTAAGAGCAATGGGTATTAGTGCAGTGCCATTTGTAAGGGCGAATAGGGTAGGTACAGTACCTAAACCAAATAAGGTCATAAATATAACTCCTTCGCTAGTGCTACCAGATGATAAAGCTCCTGCTAGTGCAAGATATACTAGACCGCAAGGTAGCAGACCATTAGCCATGCCGAGCTGAAAAGAGTTGTATGATTGAGATTTAAGCATCATCGCAGAGATCATGTTTTTGATCGCATTGTGATACCTATGAATTATGGAGGTGCTATTGATAAATTTATCAATGTTGACGCTACAGAAGAATGTAATTATCAAAAAAACACCCAGTAATATAGATATGTACTGTTGTAGATCTGCTAGGAATAGGACACTACTTAGTGATCCAAATAATAATCCTAAAACAGCATACGTAGCGGTACGGCCGAGATTGTAGAGTACTGAAGATCGTAGATGTTGAGTGGGAGTATAATGCTCTCGATTACAAAATGCAATAGCCAATGGACCGCACATACCGATGCAGTGTAGACTGCCCATAAGGCCCAATGTAAATGCTACATACCACATAAAGTTATAGGTAGATTATTTCTTCCAAATAGTACGACTTTCCTTCTTGTTGCCAGTCTACTTTAAGAGTCCACTTACCTGATAATAAGTCTGTGGTTGGTATTGTTGTAGTGGTACTATTGATCGGGAGGTTAAAGTCTTTAGACTTATCAGAAGCACGATAGAAGTAAGCATTACCTGTAATATTAGCAGGTGACAGGATCTTGATTTCGACGAACCCGTTATCTACATTAATCTCTATCTTACCAGCGTTTAGATTATTTTGTAACTTATCATATGTAGACTGATAAGCTATGTCTTGAGCATAATAGTCATCGATGACTAGAGATCGATCTACAGAGAAGCTGGCAATTAATGTTGTAACCACGGCTCCTACAAAAACAATGTAAAAGACGAAGATCCCGTGTCCCCAATTAAATGATTTAAACATAATAGTATTATTTTGAAGGACCTAGAAAAGTGGTTTCGGTATGATCGAGATACTCACCATCGCCGTATATATCTACGGAGAGTTTAGTACTTCTTTCTTTGATTTTATCTGCGGGTATCTTTATGAAAACAGCTCCTTCGGTAGTACCGTTTTTAATAGTTTGTGGTTGTTTGCCGATAGGCTCGAATAAGATGTAGTCTTGATCCTTAACTTTAAAGGTGATTGCTACTTCGAGATCTGTCTTATTGACTAGTTGATAGTTATATAGGTTGCTTATATGTCCATCATCGGTTTTTTGATAGAGCATGCCGGGTGTCCGTAGCAATAGTGTATCTACCTCAGACCGTGATATAAATAGATATGATTCTAAAGCCAATAGGGATATAAGCAACATACTATATGTAGCGACCCGAGTATTCCAGATCGACTTTTTATTTTGGGTGATACCATTATAACTATCTATTCTTATCAATCCTGTAGGTCTGTTGATCTTGGTCATTACTTCATCACAAGCATCCATACAGGCGGTACAGTTGACACATTCTAGCTGTACACCATTGCGTATGTCGATCCCTGTGGGACATACTTTGACACAGAGTGAGCACTCGATACAGTCTCCTATTGTTTTGACAGGGGCTACTACCTCATCAAGCATTGCTCTGATTTTATCCGTAGGACATTCAGGTTCTTCATCCGTTTTGCAGGAGGTGCAAGTACCAGAGCATTTAGATTTTTTCTTATTTGGGTTGAGCATTCTTCCTCTTGGCTCACCTCTCACAAAGTCATAAGATACCGTCAGTGAGTCCTCATCTAGTAGCACTCCTTGTAGTCTTCCGTATGGACAGATAGCAATACATACCTGCTCTCTCATGATAGAAAATACTCCATAAAACAAAGCACTAAATATGACCATAGCGATGAATCCACTTACATGCTCTGATATAGGATCAGTTATGATTTTTAAGACTTGATCTACACCGATGATATAGCTCAGAAAAGTATTGGCAATCATTACTGAAATCAGGATAAACAGAAAGTGTTTTAGTGATTTTTTCCAAATCTTATCATTTGTCCACTTTGATTTATTGAGTCTTATTTGTGCATTGGCATCACCTTCTATCCAATATTCGATACGACGAAAAACCATCTCCATGAATATAGTCTGAGGACATACCCAGCCGCAAAATAGCCTACCAAAAACTACTGTAAATAAAGAGATGAAAACAATAAAAATAATCATCGCAATACCGAATAGATAAAAATCCTGTGGAGCAAAGTAGACCCCAAAAATGATAAATTTTGCTTCTAGTACATTGAAGAGCATGATTGGTTTGCCTCCCCATTGTATCCAGGGCATTCCGAAAAGGAAAGCAAGCAAAATATAAGATATGTACTTTCGGTAGTTATAAAACTTACCTTTTGGTTTTTTGGGGTATATCCAAGCTCGTTTGCCCGATGCATCTATAGTCGATATATGATCACGATAGTCGTCATCATCCTGGTCTATGATATCATGTAGATTTATGTCAGACATATTGACGTTTAGATTTTATTGGTATTAGTTTGTGGTAGATATTTCTTCATATAAGACCCCTTGTTTTTTCTTAGGATTTGGTGGGTTGGTGCCTTGTATTGTTTTTATATAACTACTGATTTTATGGATCATTATAGGTTGCATCTGTGTTTTCCAAGCGATCATCCCCTTTTCAGGGACACCGTACTTTATAGTCTTGTAGATGCTCGCTGTAGATCCTCCGTGTATCCAGTACGGATCAGTAAGATTAGGTCCTACACCACCTTGTCCTTCTTGACCATGACATGCTGCACAGTTGGCTTTAAATGCTCTCATACCTACGCTTATGGATTGTGCATCCACCAGAGCTATTAGATTTTTTTCATCGATATTGTTAGCTTGCTTTGCAGCGAATGCATCACGTGCTTCTTCTCCCTTTTCTATTTCTATGACATATTCTTCTTGCTGGCTGAGGCCAATATCTGAAAACTCGTACACATATAGATATCCAAGTGAGACCACAATACTGATATAAAATCCATATAACCACCACGGTGGTAGACTATTATCGAGTTCCTTGATACCATCGTAGTCATGGTCTAGCATGATATCATTTTCTTTTTCTATCGGTACAAGACCAGACAGTTTATCATACAACTTTGAAAATGGAGATTCTACCTGCTCAGTATCGATTGATTGATACCCCTCAATACCTAGCTCTCTATAGTGAGACGACAGCATAGCGTTCATAAGATTCCATAGCGATAAGAGTACTGCTACCGCAACAGTAGCGGCTATCACAAAAAAGAAATTGTTGAGGATCCATGTCCATGCAGGATGTGCATGGGACTTGCTAGCAGCGATACCCAACGTTGGGATACTGGCTATGATTAACAGTGTGATTGCTTTATTAAATACTATATTTTTCATAAGTACGATTTATGAATTATGAGTAGGTTCATCATCCTCAAGCGGGAGATTAGCTGCATGTTCTAGAGATTTTGCGTCTTTGACAAATGCTAGGTAAGCCGACATTGAGAATACAAAGAAGAATGTCAATAGGGCAAATACTGCCATCCAATTGATACTGCCTGCTGATTCCAAAATATATTTATACATAAAGACTGATTTTGTAGGTGTTCGTATTAGTTAGATAGTTTTGGTTTGATATCAGTACCGAGACGTTGGAGATATGCAATCATTGCAACGATTTCTTTGTCTTCTAGTCCTTCTTGCTCTACTCCTTGTTCTCGGAGTTCGTCTGCTATCTGAGAGGCTTGGGCTTTCAACATAGTGAGAGCAGTCTCATCTATATTATCAGGATACGGAGTGTTGAGCATTTGGAGGACCTTGATCTTAGCTAGCGTATAGTCTGTATCTAAGTCTTGATCCAATAGCCATGGATATGGCGGCATGATAGAGCCTGGTGACATACTCTCTGGCTCAAGCATGTGATTGTAATGCCAGCTATGTGGGTACTTACCACCAACTCTATGGAGATCTGGTCCAGTACGCTTACTTCCCCACAAAAATGGCCGATCGTATATAAACTCTCCAGACTTACTGAACTCTCCATATCGCTCAGTCTCCGATCTGAATGGTCTCACCATCTGAGAGTGACAGCCGATACAGCCTTCTTTGATATATAAGTCTCTACCCTCTAACTCTAGTGGAGTATAGGGTTGTACACTACTTATTTTTGGTACGTTTTCATCTATTATGAGCATTGGGAATATCTCTACAAGCCCACCGATGAGTACTACGATAGCACTTCCTATCATGAGTTGTACAGGTCTTCTTTCGATCCATCGATGCCAGTGTTCTCCTTTATGTGGTACATGCTCTTCTCTAGCTGGTGCTGATGTTTCGACATTTTCGATAAGTCGTCCTGCTCTTGCTGTTTTCCATAGGTTGTATGCCATCAAGAATACTCCTGCTACATAGATCGCTCCACCTAGTGATCTGAGCATATACATAGGTAGTATCTGTGTGACAGTCTCTAGGAAGTTGCCATATGCAAGGAAGCCATCTGGTGTAAATTTTTTCCACATAAGACTTTGTGTCCATCCTGCTACGTATAGAGGTACGGTATAAAACAAGGTACCTATGGTACTCATCCAGAAGTGGGTATTAGCTAGTTTAGT
>CALDEO010000273.1 GCA_937942465.1 uncultured Saprospiraceae bacterium | reverse complement strand
TTTGCACTTTGTGCGGTTATTACGCTTTGCATGGTTATTTGCACTTCGTGCGGTTATTTAAGCAATATGATTATTATTTTGTCAGTCTAGGTTATATATTTTAACTTGATCTAAGATCTAATATCTAATATCTAAAGTACCGTCGCCTTCCTCTTTCCATCTGCTAGTGTCAAGGCTACTTGATCTCCTGTCTTTAGCTTTTTTGCGGAGGTTACAATGGCATCATTTACGGTTATCATTGCATATCCTTTTTTCAAGATCTCCTTAGGATCTGATAATTGTATGATTTTTTCAGCATTATTTAGATACGTTTTCCATTCCTGCTGTTTTCTACCGAAGTTATCTTTTAGTCTTATTTCCAAGTATTTGGTTTGTTCTTGTGCTCGACTGATCATCTCTTTAGGGAGTAACTTTAGCATGTCATCCATCCTTGTGAGATCTTGTTGATATTGAAATATTTGATTCTGAACCAATTGACCAATGTTCTGTGCTTTATATTGTATTTCTGATTCGAAATGAAGGTTGTGCTCTATCAAGAAATCTGCAACAGCAGTTGGAGTTTTGAGTTCGTAGAAAGCAACAATATCGGCTATAGTCTGATCTATATCATGACCGATACCACAGAATACGGGTAGCTCTGCTTGTGCAATAGCAACTGCAATATTATAGTTATCAAAACTTCCTAAATCCAATTTAGAACCACCACCTCTGATGATGCATACTACATCAAAATGTTCCTTGTTTTCTAGTATTTGATTCATTGATTGCAAGAGTTCCTTCTCGGTATTCAGGCCTTGCATTGCAGTCTGAAATAGGGTAGTCTTGTATTGATATCCGTAGGAGTTATTGGTCAGGTGTTGTATAAAATCTTGATACCCTGCAGCAGTTTTACTACTGATTACTGCAACTCGCTGGATGACTTTGGGTATGTCATTTTGACTATTTAGGTGTATTAGATTTTCTTTTTTTAGTCGCTCTAGCGTTTTCTGTCGGGCTATCTCCATTTGTCCGATCGTATAACTAGCATCGATATCCTCAACGATTAGTTTGAGTCCATATCTTTCGTTGAAGTCTAGCTTAACTTTGAGTAAGACTTGGCTCCCATTTACCAAGATTAGATCTGCAACATCACCAAGCTTTCGCTTAATAAATAGAAAGTTCTTAACCCATATTACAGCTGACATCTGAGCGATAACCTCGTTAGAGTCTTCATTTTTTTGAACCAATTCTAAATAATAATGACCTCTAGAATTATTAGCTTGAGAGATCTCGCAACTGATCCATAATGTCTCATTAAAGTTAAGAGATACAACACGTTTGATGTATTCATTAAGTTCATACAAACTATGCGCATTTTTCTCTGACATACAGTTGAGTTTAATATTTATTAAAATTTTGCGAAAGCGAAATGTTAAATTCAGACGTTATCACAAGGATAGCCATTTGTAATGTAAAATTTAATAAAATGAAGACGGTATCTCTAATTAGTATGCTCTTATGCCTGTTAACGGTAGTAGGCTTCGGCCAAATACAAACCGATAATGCCAGCGTTGAAGTCAAAAACGATAAAGAGTTAAGTGTCAATATCAACACATTTGTAAGTCAGTACCTTAGTTTAGGAAATAATGATTCTGTGTTTTCAGAACCTTACCTAATTAACTATCATAGTGGTAAAAATAATAAGTATCTACGAATGGGAGTGGGCTTACAACTCGCTGCGTCCAGTACTTTGGAGAAAGATCAGTTTGGTGCTGAAGAATTTAAAAGAACAGATAGGTCTATAACATTCAACTATAGAATAGGCTATGAAAGAAGGAAAGAAATAAGTAATCGATGGAGTTACCACTACGGATTTGATTTCGTTTTTGCCTATCGCTTGTTTAAGAGTTCTTCAGATAGATTTAATGACTTTGAGAGTACAGATAGGTTTATTTCTGCTGGTATGGGGCCAGTTTTTGGTGTCAGATTTAATGTCAATGATAGGATCATGCTATGGACAGAAGCCAGTATGTACTATGTATATAACCGCAATACATCATTCACTAAGTCTGGTTCTCAAATAATTCAGGATAATACGGTGCAAGGTTTATTTACTTCGGTCAGAGCTCCTATATCTATTAATGCTGGAATAAAACTGTAGTTAATACGTTATTATATCAGCTATGTTCAATTACTAGGTTGATAATTTGGTCATATTTTTGTAATTTTAAATAAAATAATATTCATGAAGCAGGGAATTATAGCATTTTGCGCAGTGGCAACACTTTTGATGTTGACACAATGTTCTAAAGATAATACACCAAGTACAACAACGCTATCTGAGCCTAATCTTCCAGATACTCACTTCAATTATATGGAGAGTATGCCTGAAGACTTAGTGGTGTTTGATAATACTCCTGGGGACAATGAGATGACCAATGAAGGGGTCACGTTGGGTAGAGTACTGTTTTATGATAAGCAGTTGTCTATAAACAATACGGTAGCTTGTGCTTCTTGTCATAAGCAAGAGTTAGCATTTTCTGACGATAAAGCATTGAGTGTAGGTTTCGAAGGTGTAATCACCACTCGTAACTCTCCACCGATTATGAATATGAGATCAAGTAGAAATTTCTTTTGGGATTTCTCTGAGCAATCTTTAGAAAATCAAGTTATCACTCCGATAGCCAATCATATCGAGATGGGTATGGAGGATATGGACTACTTAGTCAGTAAGTTGAGTGATTCTGAATATTATGCTCCATTATTTAAAGATGCATTTGATTCGCCACAAGTTACTGGTGAGGGTATCTCTAAGGCTATGGCTCAGTTTTTAAGATCTATTAACTCATTCAATTCGAGATTTGATCAAGCTAAAGATGCTAATGACGACTTTGCTTCATTGACAGATTTAGAAAGAATTGGATCACAATTATTTATTGAAAAAGGATGTAATAGTTGCCATGGTGTCATGGGATCAGGTGCTTCTTTTGATTTTGAAAATAGTACTATTATTGGTGG
>CALDEO010000272.1 GCA_937942465.1 uncultured Saprospiraceae bacterium | reverse complement strand
GCATTCATATTCAGTACCCGCTCCGGTTGCGTCATAGCACATTTTTAAGTAAGGCATCTCTTGCACCGTTCTGTAGATTGGAGGGTCTTTAGGGTCAGTTTTGGTCCTGAGGTGGAGTGTTTTCTGATCGGCACGTTCTGGATATAGATGTTTGACTAGTGACTGGTCCATATACTCAGTAGATATGACTTTGGTCAAATCTATCATCTGGTCATCAATAAGTTCTTTATAATCTAGAAATACGATCGGTGCAAGACCCTTATGGATCATATCCGCATTGACTGCAATTCTCTCTACTTTTTTGAATGCATTAGTCGCGAGTAGCTCGTCCTTAGAAAGAATCGTACCAGCTTGCGCAAATATGAAGTTGCTCGCAAGTAAAACAATTATGATTGAGGTCCAAGTTTTCATATCATTTGATTTAGTAATGGGTATTATTTCTCATTAACGAGTCTCTCTCTACGTCTATTGTTGATAATACCTCTGAGCCAGTTAGGTATCACAATAGCTCCAGCTATCAAGTACGGATAGTACGTGATCAACCTCCATACCAGAGCTACAACAAATGCAATCCCGATCGGTATGAAGTCACTGTAGAATCCACCAAAAGTAATCTCCGTTAATCCAGCACCGCCTGGGGTGGGATAAAACTGTATCATAGAGTGCATCATTTCTCCACGTCCGAATAGCATAATATGACTATACACAGACTCGGGTATACCACTTACAAGTGCTATAATGATAAAGTATAAACCTAGAAATCTTGTAACCCAAGCGCCAAACGTACTTACAAGTGCTGACATATGAAATTTCCAACTTTTAGTTTTTAGATCATCGGATGCTTCGACTACACCCATTGCGGTCTCGCTCAGGTTTTTAGAAAATCGCTTTAATAGTTTAATGTCAGCCAACCACAGCAAAAATCGCTGGATATGAACTGGATTAATGAAAAGCCCATAGAAGAATATTAAACCATAAATAATCATAAAAGCGATCAACCCTACAAAGGTAATACCGATAGCTCCTAGATCACCAAAACTTGTTGCATCAGGTCTCAGGACAACTGGACCAAAGATCATAAACAGCAATGGCAGAGTTAAAATGAAGTATAAAGTGTCTACTACCAGTGAATACATGACGATCGATACAGCACGAGCAGATGAAATCTTTTCTTGTGCCAAAAAAAACAAGGCAACGGCACTACCACCGACACTCGTAGGAGATACTGATGAGGAGAACTCCCAAAGAACAATCAGTTCCATGCACTTCTTCCAAGTAAAAGCTTTTAGTGATAATATACGTAGACGCCAGGCGTAGATAACATGTCTTATGAGGTAGCATACTACAGCCATCAACAGCCAAAAGATAGTATTAAAACCCCAAGTAATCTGTTCAAAGGCCTCTGCATCCCACTGCGACCATATGAGATATCCTACAACACCTAGACCTATGATGATGGGCAGTATGATACGACTACCCTTTACGGATTGAAGTACTTTTTCTTCTTCTTGACTTAATTCCTGATCTGTTTGGGTCACGGTTCATATTGTATATGTGAATGTAGTAACTATTTATGTATTCAAGTAGAATATTAGGTTCTCTGTTTTTATGGCTACTTTTGATACTACTTTAAGCGGACTTCTATTTGACAAGTAATAGTGACTGGTACGATATATTGATGTTTCGAGATTCGCTTAGATTACGAAAGAGTACCATTTTAGCAAAATTGCCGTCTTAATACCAAATAACAACATTATGACACTTTCAACAATCCGTATTTCCGTTCTTACATCATTGATTTTTTTGGCCTCTTGTGGCACATTGGCAGACTTAGGTATTAAACCTACCACGTTTGAGACTTTGTCTGCAGTAAAAGAGATCATGAGTAGTAGCGCTTTCAGAGCATTAAAAACATTGGCTAAACTCAATCAAGACGATCCACTAGCGATGTTGCCAGCAGAGGCACAACCTGTTATACAAGGTATGAAAATGCTAGGATTGGGATCAGAGATGGATCTAGTGACTAAGCAGATATCGAAAGCGTCAGCACTTATCGTGAATGAAGGACAAGGGATCATGACTGATGCGATCAAAGAAGTGAAAATTACGGATGCTGCAGCAATTATACTAGGTGGCGAAAGTGCAGCAACTGCGGTACTTAAAGATGCAATGTATGCAACCGTAAAGAAAAGATATAGTACAAGACTAGGTACAGAGTTAGATAAAACAGAAGCTAAACAATACTGGCCTATGGCAGCTGCAGGGTACAACCTATTTGCCAAAGAAAAGGTAGATGCAACACTTACAGACTTTGTTGCAGAGAGATCAGTGGATGCAGTATTCCTAGCAATGGGTAAGCAAGAAAAGGATATCCGTAAAGACCCAAAAGCATTGGGTAAAGCGGTTGTGACTAAAGTTTTTGATTACTACGAAAAGAAGCAGAAGTAGTAGGATTCATATAATCAATACAGATTTGATCGCTTTAATCGATCAGATCTTTGCAAGTGCTTAGGGGTACAAGCTTCATATCTAGTCTACTTTATAAATAAAAGTGTCTCTTATAATTACTTTGTAATAAAGATGCGTCTTAAACAAAAGAGTATCTTTGTAGTACGAAATTTTGATCATGTCCTTATATCAAGAAATAACACAGGCTAAGAAAGACGGTAAAAAGAAGTTTGCAGTCTTAATAGATCCCGATAAAGTACGTTTAGGTAAGCTAGACCAGGTATTGAAAAATGCGGTTGATGCTGAGGTAGATTACTTCTTTATTGGTGGTAGTCTTATTGTCAATAACATGTTGGATATGGTCCTTGAGTCAATCAAGGAAAACACTAAGATCCCAATGATCCTGTTTCCTGGTAACTCATTCCAATTGAGTTATAAAGCGGATGCATTGCTATTTTTATCACTGATATCAGGACGTAATGCAGAGTTGCTTATCGGTAAACATGTGATCACAGCGCCATTTTTAAAGATGAGCCCGTTAGAGATTATGTCTACAGGGTATATGCTTATAGATGGTGGTGTATCTACGACGGTAAGTTACATGAGTAATACCAATCCGATACCAGCGACTAAAAATGATATCGCTATGACTACCGCTATGGCTGGCGAAATGCTAGGTCTTAAAATGATCTATATGGATGCGGGTAGTGGTGCTAGAGACGCTATATCTACGGACATGATAGAGTCAGTGAGTACGGCGATAGATATACCGCTGATTATAGGTGGTGGTATCAGGACTCCAGAGAAAGCTGCGGCTAATGTAAGAGCAGGTGCCGATGTCATTGTAGTCGGAGATGCAATCGAAAAAGATCCAAATCTAATAAAAGAAATATCGATGGCAGTCCACGAAGCGGATGTCACGGTCTAAACTAATAATATGCTGAAAGGAGTTGTAGTACGATCCACTGGTAGCTGGTATGATGTAGAGGCAGAGGATGGAAAAAAGTATGCTGCAAGGATGATCGGTAAGTTTAGACTAGTCAGTAAGAAAGTGACGAATCCTGTTGCCGTAGGAGACGAAGTCATGATAGAGTTAGATGATACGGACGAACAGGCAGCAGTCATTAAAAAAATCTTAGATAGAAGGAATTACGTGGTACGTCAGTCACCACGAAAAAAGCATAATGCCCATTTGCTAGCAAGCAATATAGATCAAGCAATACTCATAATCACCGTTGTAGAGCCCAACCTTAAGCAAGGATTTATTGATCGGTTCTTGATCATGACGGAGCCATACAATATCCCAGTTATCATCGTATTCAATAAGAGTGATCTGTATAACGATGGCGATATGGCTGTGTATAACTTTATGAAAGACCTCTACGAGAAGATCGGTTATACGGTGATGCTCGCATCAGCGGATAGTGGAGAAGGCATGGACGAACTGAGAGCATCTCTCAACGGTAAAATATCACTTTTTAGTGGACAGTCTGGTGTGGGTAAGTCGTCTATCATGAATACATTGAGTGATAAACTAAACCTCAGAACAGACTATATCTCTGATCGATCAGGTAAAGGACAACATACAACGACATTCGCAGAGATGTTTTCTCTTGATGATGATTCAAAAATTATCGATACACCTGGTATTAAGACCTTGGCATTTAATCACCTTGAGGTCAAAGATGTAACTCACAACTTTAAGGAGTTATTTGAGCATTCATCAGGCTGTAAGTTTTCGGACTGTACCCATCGGAATGAACCGAAATGTGCAATTAAAGATGCAGTAGAGGCTGGTGAAATCAGTGAGTTGAGATATGGCAACTATTTACAGATCATTGAAGAGATAGAAGATCAAAACTACTGGGAGCGAAATAAGGATATTTAATCCTTTCGGTAAGTTCTACTATTGTAACAAAAACTTGTAATCAGTAATATTCTAAGCTAATTGAATAGATATTAGATTTTTACCGATACCTTCGGCATCGTACAGTAAATAAAATTATAAACTCATGTCCTATACATCTAGAACCAGATATACAAGCCGTAGAGAGCGACTTCAGAAAAGTGGTCGCAACTTCAGGATTCTAGTGATATTCGCAATAATAGCGATATTGTTATGGTTGTTTTTTGAGAGACAATACATTTGGGATTACCTACGTACGACTGTTTTTTAGTAGATGAGTTGATCTGATTAATGACTCAATAAATAATCCTTTTCTCTAGAATAAGCAACGTATAGATATCCTGCGAGTAGCATACTTGCAATGGTGTACTTTACGATGTCATTAGAGATATAGCCTTGTATCGAGGTGAACCCCACAAATATAAGTACACAGCTCAATAAGTATATCAGCATTTTCTTCATAGGATAATGGATTGGGTACTGTTTACTACCAGTCCAATATGCAACTAGGGCCATTACAAAATAGCAGAGTAAACTGGTCCAAGCAGCTCCTTCATATCCGATTGTAGGAATCAATATAATGTTGAAAACGATTGTAATTGCGGCTCCTAATGACCCAATGTAAGCCCCAACAACGGTCCTGTCCGTAAGCTTATACCAGATGGCAAAGTTGTAATATAATCCCAAAAATAGATATGCAAGTGTAAGTATCGGTACGATACCGATGCCTATGTGGTAGGCACTATCTATCATGAGTTTGAGTATGTCTAGATACAGCGTAATGAATAGAAAAACAGCTCCGGCTACAATAGAATAGGCGAGTGTCACCTTGCCATATATCGTAGTACTGTCCTTGTTGTCGTGATTTTTAAAGAAAAACGGCTCAGCTGCGTAGTTAAATGCGGTCGTAAATAGCGTCATAAATACAGCTAGTTTTACACATCCATTATAGAGGCCCGCGGCATCTAGAGCGATACCGTCAGGATTGTAGAGTTCTTTGATTAAGTAGCGATCGGCCGCATTATTGATGACCGCTGCTATACCTACGATCACAAGTGGAGCGGCATATTTTACCAATTTATTGATGTAATCTCTATCAAGCGAAAACTTAAGGAAACGATATTCTTTTAGAAGCAATAAGAACATCATGCCACTTGCAAGTACATTGGCTAGAAAGACATAATCTAGTTTTGTTAATTGTACACCGAAGTACGGTCCAATAATATCGAAACCATCATGAAACTGTGGTACAAGCAATAAGAAGACGAGTATAAAGACTACGGTGAATATGGCATTAAAGATCTTGATGAACATAAACTTAACCGGACGACTCTCCAATCTCAACTTTGCAAATGGTAAGGCTGATATACTATCAAATAATGCAATGAATGCAAACCAGATAACATACCTACTATCTGCGGCAGTGGTCAATAGGCTTGCGATATATGATGAAAACAAAATGGATAATACAAATGCGACCAATGAAAGCGACCAAATAATCCATGTTGCGTTGGAGAATGCTGCTGCTCTATTTTTTTGTTTACTGCCAAATCTGAAGAACGCAGTCTCCATCCTGAAAGTGATAACAACTAATATCAAGGATACAAATCCGTAGAGGATCCCATGAATACCGAAATCAGCTTGATTGACTATTCTAGTCAGAAATACAGAAGCAAATATAAAGTTGAGCAGCTTTGGCAAGACACTACCCAAACCGTAAACAACGGTTTCTTTTGCAAAGCTTTTCATTAATGACATAGTACAAAGTTAGCTTTAATTACGAATGGATGATGGTAGTATTTGGCTCTAAATCATAAGATTATGGCTCTAGGACATAGATTCTATGGCTTAATTGCATTAATTATGATACTTTAATTAATTTCGGCGAATAGAGCAAAACAATTAAAAAGACTAATTAAAGAAAAACATGTTAAACATAGAGTTATTAAGCCAAATATGCAAGGTTCCAGGTGCTCCAGGTTTCGAACAAAGGATAAGAGAGTTCATTATAAATGAAGTAAAAGATTTAGTAGACGAGGTTCGTACTGATGCCATGGGCAACGTACTTGCAATTAAGAAAGGGGAGAAAGATAAGAAGGTGATGGTTGCAGCACATATGGATGAAATTTCATTCATAGTGTCGCATGTAGATGATGAGGGATTTGTAAGATTTCACCCACTCGGTGGATTCGATCCTAAAACACTGACTGCACAACGAGTATTGATCCATAGTAATGGTGAAGATATTATCGGAGTCATGGGTACTAAGCCGATCCATGTAATGACTGCTGCAGAAAGAACGAAAGCACCTAAATTACAGGATTTTTTCATCGATACAGGTCTCAAGGCAGCTGATGCCAAAGATAGAATTCATATCGGTAGCCCGATCACAAGAGAACGTGAGCTCATAGAAATGGGTGAATGTGTGAATGCTAAGTCTCTAGACAATAGAGTATCTGTATTCATACTGATAGAGACCTTGAGATCACTTAAGGGTAAGACCATCCCGTATGACTTATATGCGGCATTCACTGTCCAAGAAGAGGTAGGTCTGCGAGGAGCTACGACGGCGGCATCGGGAGTTGATCCAGATTTTGGTATCGCTCTAGATGTAACACTAGCCTATGACCTGCCTGGTGCAGGCCCACATGAGTATGTGAGTAGAGTAGGAGCAGGAGCAGCTATAAAAGTACTTGATGGACGGACAATCTGCGACTATCGCATGGTCCAATTCATGAAGAATGTAGCAACAGACAATGATATTAAATATCAGTTAGAGTTATTGCCAGCAGGTGGTACCGATACTGCTAGCCTTCAACGGTCTGGTAAGGGAGGTGCTATAGCGGGTGCAATATCTATACCTACGAGATACTTACATCAAGTAATCGAGATGGCTAGTAAAGACGATATTCAACTGTGTATAGAGCTACTAGAAGCCTGTCTCATGGAGATAGACAACTATGATTGGAGCTTTAAGTAAATGATATAATATGTGGACCGAAAAAGATAATGCATTACATGCTTCGATAAAATTCAAAAATTTTATCGAAGCATTCGGTTTTATGAGTCAAGTAGCCATCGTCGCTGAGAAGCAAGGACATCATCCTGACTGGTCTAATGTATACAATACAGTGACTTTTAAGCTTAATACCCATGATGCTGGCGATGTTGTAACTGATAAAGACCACAAGCTTGCCGAGGCTATATCGGATATATACAAGACCTATTCATAATAGTAAATCATCATCGTGACTAAGCCCGAGCTACAAGGAATGCCTCCATCAATATTTGGCAAGATGTCCAAGTTATGTCACAAGCATGGAGCGATCAATCTAGCACAAGGTTTTCCTGA
>CALDEO010000271.1 GCA_937942465.1 uncultured Saprospiraceae bacterium | reverse complement strand
TTTTATACCATCATAAATGACAAATGGTACTATACCTTTAAAGCAACTACCTTGCCGCCAAGGTAGTTGCTCTTAATAATTTTCTTTCTTTTATCTATTCTAACTGTTGATCACTTTCTCAACGTTAACCATGATCGTTTCTGATCGTTCTTTAGATGCCTTCAATATTTGACTACAGTCAGCAATCATCTTATCTACATAGGTCTTGTCTCCTAGATCAGCACAGTTGATCTGTACGTTGAGATATGCCCCGTGGATAGCAGCATGTATACACAATGCTCCAACTCCAATATCGGAGATACTATTGGGATTACCAGTTGTAGCTAACGTATCTAGAAAGTCATAACTCTCTGCGCAAGTCGCCATGATAGATCTTGGTACAGCGATCGCATTTTTTGTAGCTGCATCGATAGCTGCTGATCGAGTCTTCTTCTCTTCATCCGTATTCTTAGCTAGTCTGATTGCTGCTAATATATCGTTGAATGCTGCGGTGTCAGCATCTACAAGTGCTACCAGCCTATCCTTAAGGTCTTGACCTACAACAGCAAGATCAGAGAACTCCTCCCATCGATCATCCCATCCCCTCTTATGTGCCGAGAGATTGGCTACCATCGCACCTAGCGCAGCACCTAGACTACCTACGTATGCAGATATGCTACCTCCACCTGGTGCAGGAGACTCCGATGCAGTCTCATCAGCAAATGCCGACAAGGTCATGTTGATCAGTGGTTTTTGTTGATCTTCCTCAAGAAGGTATTCTATTATTTTTTTCTTTGGGTCAAATGGTGCTAACTCATCTAGACCAAGCGACTTGATCGCTATATGTATGATTTCCTCCTCTGATATCCCTAAAGATCGCTCTTGGAGACTCAAGAAATATCGACCTGCCGTGAGCATTACCTTCTTTGGTACGAGACCTACTAGCTCAGAGCCTGTAACTCTCATCCCGCGTTTATTAGCACTTTGGCGACAAGCCTCAAATGCTTCATGGAGGTTTGTTTGCTTGATATCCGTCAAGTTCATTGATATTTGCGCCAAGCCATACTCCTCTATATACCATCCGATCGCTTTGACGGCTGGACACATACCTACTGTTCTTTTAGGGTTGCCATCAGCATCCTCAACTACTTTACCTGTGATCGGGTTGCCTTCTCTCAATACTCTACCTTTCTCTCTGATATCAAATGCAACAGAGTTGGCTCTACGTACAGAGCTCGTATTAAGGTTGACATTGTAAGCAATCAGAAAATCTCTTACGCCTACTGCTGTAGCTCCTGCATTGAGACCCATCGTTGTAGGTCCATAGTCTGGCTTCCACTCAGGTAGTGCAATCTTCTTTTCCATTCCTTCAAACTCTCCAGCTCTTACGGTAGCAAGGTTTCTTCTTTTGGGCTCAGTAGCTGCCTCTTCGTAGCAGTATACCGGTATTTTTATTTCATTTCCTATTCTAGCAGCAAGTTGATGTGCATATGGTACGATCTCTTCTAGAGTGATACCTGATATAGGTATCAGTGGGCATACATCGGTAGCTCCCATCCGAGGGTGCTCTCCACTATGCTTAGTCATGTCAATGAGTTGACTAGCCACCTGTACTGCTAAGAATGCTGCTTCCATAACGGGCTCTGGAGCTCCTACAAATGTTACAACCGTTCTATTGGTAGCATATCCTGGATCTACATCCAATAGTTTAACACCATCTACCGTTTCAATTTGATCTGTGATCTGCTTGATAATAGTCAAGTCTCTTCCCTCACTAAAATTAGGAACACATTCTATAATTTGTTTTGTCGCCATTGAAGTTATATTTAAACTATTGGTATTAATAATGTATTAAAATGTGTAGAAGATACCATTGTCGCCGATGTTTCAGTTAAATTCATAGTATTACTACAGTCTATGTACAAACGATTATCAAAAATATCATTGTTTTTCTTATTTCTACTACCATTTGTAGTCAATAGTCAAGAAGTACAGATTTCTAAAGAATTTAGTATCCGTAATGACTTTAGTTACGACATCCTAGGTAAGATCAATGAACATGTACTATTGCTCAGGGATAGAGGCCTGTCTCACGAGTTAGAGGTATTTGATGACAATCTCAAGCACCTTGATACGAAAGAGCTGAGATTTAAAAAACGAAAAATCAATATTATAGGTACCGTGCCAAGGGACACTTTTTTTACATGTTACTATAGCTTTAAAAGCAAAGGGGAATTTTGGATCAGAGCAAGAAATTTTGATCACTGGGGTATTGAAAAAGATACCGCTGTCATCACTGTAATGTCAGATAACAAACCCTTTAAGAGACCTACCTTTCAATATTCGGAAAACCGGAAAAAATCGGTTATTTTCTCAATGGGCTTTGACAATACGCTTAATGTGATGGTCATCGATAATGATAGCCTGACCACAATATGGGATGACGAGATCATATTTGACCAATACAACTTACGTGAAGACTTCCAAAAATTAATATTGACAGACGATGGAGATATATTCATACTGTTGGACGAAGACAACAACCGTGGACGTAAAGAGCGACACCACCTACTCATAAGCTACCTACCTAACGGATCTCAGGATATAATCCAACATAAAATAGGGATGGCAGAAAATCTAACTACAGCCGTAGATATGGTCTATGACAATCACAACAAACAACTAAACATTGCTGGGTTATATAATGAAAAGAACACCCAAGATGCGGTGGGCTATTTTTACTCTATGTTGCCGCTTACGCAAATAATAGAGAATGCTGAAGCAAGGTTTGTACCATTCAAAAGAGAATTTATAGCAGAGGTATATGGTCAGAAGATAACTAAGGAGCGGTCGCTTAAGCATTTTACCCTTTCGGGAATACAGACAAGAGCAGACGGGGGCATCATATTACAATCAGAGATGCAAAAGTCATACTCTAGAAGATCGGGATACAATCGAGCACTATACAACTCAGACTTATATGCACCTAGAGGGTGGACTGATTACTACAATGAGGATATGGTATTTATCAACCTCAATCCTGACGGTACAGAGTTGTGGAAAGAGATCTTTCACAAAAAACAGTTTTCACAAGATGACGATGGTATATTTTCTTCCTTCTTCACCCTACGTACACCATCTAGAATGCGTATCATCTATAATGACGAGATAAAAAAGGATAATACTGTATCAGAGTATGTGATAAGTCCGATTGGAGCTAGCAAGCGAAAAGCTGTACTCAGTACAGAAGGTCAGGGCTTAAAGTTGAGGTTTCAAGACGCAGTACAGATATCACCTACCACGATCATTGTACCTAGTGAGCGGAGTTACGGTCTCAACCTTGTTAAGGTTGCTTACTAAGCCACTGCCTAAGTAATAATAACCCTACGATACTCATTACACATAATACTGTCATTACAATCCAAGTGACACCATAACTATATACATCTACAATATTAAGTCCAAACGGTGCTAACAAAAATGCGCATGAAAACATCAACGATGTCACTCCCATGTAGCTACCTTTCTGATCCTCGCCTGCTCTCTTATGTGCCATACTAGTGACAAAAGGGAAGTTGACAATCTCCCCGATCACCAATAAAATAGAATATACACTGATCGCCCACCAGAAATTAGGAATAAGATACAGGCAAGCATATGCAAGACCTATAAGCACAACTCCTACAATCACACAATCTAAAGGCTTGTATTTCTTCTCTAGGTAGTGGATCAACGGTAGCTCTAGTATAAAAATGGCAAAACCATTAAAAAAGAAAAAGATACTTAAGTGCAACTCATTATAGCCATTATCCGCTATAAACAGCGGTAAGGACTCAATGATTTGAAAAAACGCAAACAGGTTAAACAAGTTAAATAGCATAAACAGTACAAATGGAATATCTGTCAATGCCTGCATCATTGAGGACTCTTTTCTTTTCTGTGAGGCCGCCGATCTATCTCTAAAGACCTTAACGTAAAACAAGCCTGCTAGTAAGCAAGT
>CALDEO010000270.1 GCA_937942465.1 uncultured Saprospiraceae bacterium | reverse complement strand
GAGTACCAATAGCGGTATGACATGGTCACAGATCTCTCAATGGGGAGGCCTGATGGGTAAGCAGAAAGTTCATGCTGATCAACACCTTATCTTATATTCCGATAGTTCGAGTAAGATCCTATTTGGTAATGATGGAGGTATCTGGTATACAACCAATGGCTCCAATACGACGCCTAATATTTATGCTAAAAATAAAGGCCTCAACATTACCCAGTTTTATGCTTGTACAGCTCACCCGACTGCTGGTAGCAACTACTTCTTAGCGGGAGCACAAGACAATGGTACACAGAGATTCACTCAGTCAGGAGTCAATACCACACAAGAAGCAAGTGGAGGTGATGGTGCATTCTGTTTTATTGATGAAGACAATCCTAATATTCAGATTACTTCATATGTATTCAACAGTTACTTTGTATCTACTAATGGAGGCACAAGTTTTACCAATAAGACTTTAAATAGTAATGGTTTATTTGCGAATCCTACGTGTTATGATTCTCAAACAAACCTATTGTACTCGTCTAATACTGCAGGATCTATCTTACGATGGAATAATCCTACAGGTAATACACCCAACACCACATCTGTTGGTATTAGTGGTATGTCTGGTCAGCAAGCAAGTTGTCTCAAGATGTCACCTAGTGTAGCCAATCGATGCTACATCGGTACGGCATCTGGCGATGTGTTTTTAGCTGATAATATTAATAGTGGAAGTAATAAAACAGCAACTAGAATCAGGAATGCGAGTTCTGGTTATATCTCAAGTATAGATGTTGATCCCAATGACGAAGCACATATTTTGATAGCGTATAGTAACTACGGTATTGTAAGTATTTATGAAACATTGAACACGGGAGTAACTTGGAACAGTGTAGAGGGCAATCTACCTGACATGCCCGTACGGTACGTAATGTTCCATCCTGAGAGTACAGACAAAGCGATCATCGGTACAGAGTTGGGGGTATTCATAACAAACAACTTAAACAATCAATCTACTCAATGGACAAGCTCCAACTATGGCCTCGCCAATGTACGAGTAGATATGATACACCATAGAAAATCTGATAACTTATTAGTAGCTGCAACTCATGGTCGAGGTCTATATACGACGAGCTCATTAGGTTCTTCAAAAGGAGGGTTTGATAGTGACGAAATGCTCACGATGGAAGATCCACAGTCTAGCAACTATGGTAACTGTACAGAGGATTATAAGACGCTATCGATACCTGTATCTATAAGTGCATTACCTGCAGGTGGAGCTAGTATTCAAGTGAGTATTGTAAGTGGTAGCACCAATGCGACGGTTAACAAAGATTATACATTAGCGACAAGCAATCTCTCTTATACATCAGGTACCAATCTGACACAGAATATCTCACTCAAGATCATAGATGATGCGATATATGAGAACCCCGAGACCATAATGTTGAAATTGACATCTAGTAAAATCGACCTTACGGACAAGGATGTACTCACTATAACTCTTAATGATAATGATGCCGATCCGATGCCAGGTAGCGGTGCCTCTTTTGTTGCGATAGGGACGGGGAGTACTACGAGTAGAGATTATCCATTTGGAGGATACTATGAAGACGGTCGTACTCAGATGCTGTATAAAGCTAGTGAACTATCTATGATGGGATTACAAGCGGGACCGATCAGCGCTTTATCACTTAATGTAAGTTCTAAGACTAGTGATGCTCCATTTAAAGGATTTAGCGTCAAGCTAATGCATACCAACTTGAATACGGTGAATCTAGCAAATGCTCCATTTGAGACAGGTGGTAATGTGGTATATCAATCAGACTTAAATACACAGAACGGTTGGAATCAAATAAACTTCAATACGCCATTCTATTGGAATGGGACCGACAATCTAATGATAGAGTATTGTTATAATAACTCCCAATGGAGTGACGATGACAAAGTATATAGTACAACCACGAGCTTTAACTCAGTACAGTATCGTCAAGCCGACTCCAATGTAGGTTGCTCGATGCCGACCGTACAGAAGATCAGTAAAGTGAGACCTAATATCAAATTGCACCAAAGTGCAGCAACGAGTATCTGTTCAGATCTGTGTACCAAGTCAAGCTATGTAGCTGGCAATCAGACGGCCAATTTCTATAAAAATGGGTCTATCATAGCTACCATCAAAAATCTAACTTCATCACCACTTGCATGCATCGATATGGAGCTAGATAGATCGAGTGGGGCAAGTACAGGAGTAGTCAATGCTGACTGGCTCGATGGTGCTCCGATATCTAAAAAGACATTCTACGTTGACGCTGTCAGCAATGGTAGTTATGAGATCACGCTGTACTATACGGCAGGTGAGCTTGCAGGTTGGGACAATAGCGAAGCATTAAGCATCATTAAGACAGAGGTGCCGATCGATAATTATAATGGACAAGGCTATATACTCGCAGACGACGGAGCAACTGAGGTTATGGATATGGGTAATGGTGCCAAGGCATATAAAGCACAGTTTACTGGTTTTTCTGGATTTGGTCTTGTAGATGATAGTCTCATTGGTATGACTACCACATTGCCAGTAGTTATTAGAGATATAAAAGCAGAACCATTGCCTGGCTACAACCTAGTCACATGGGAGGTAGAGCAAGAAATAGATTTATCACATTATATCATCGAGAAGTCATTTGACGCAAGGGTATTTGAAGAGTCTGCGACTATAGAAGCTCAAGATTTCAGTACCTACGAATGGCGTGATACGGAGTTGACATTCTCTAGTCAGGAGTATTACTATAGACTTAAGTCAGTAGATCGCAATGGAGCATTTGAGTATACAGAGGTGGTATCTGCGTATGTTGAAGACAATCGATCATACCAGTTGGGAGCGGACCCAAATCCATTTGCAGATCGAGTAACGATCGCCAAGTCAGGAGATTTTGAAATAACGAAGATGACCTTAACCAATGTAACGGGGCAGGTGATTAAGTCTTTCGACCGAATATTTGGAGATGAAATCCAAACAATGGAAATCGATATGGCGAGTCTTACACCAGGGATATATATACTACAATATGCCTCAGATCATAATATCGAGGGTAGATTGAAGCTGATAAAGAATTGATGTTACGAACCACTTTTATTGAATTGAATTAATAACAATCAATGTATAGTGACGATACGAGTTTCTCATAGATCTCGTAAAATTTAAATCATTAAGAAAGGAAATTGAGCGGTTCGCTTAGTTTCCTTTCTTGTTATTTGGTGTCAGGGGTGTTTTTTTAATTAAGTAGCAGTTAACGGTAAGCAAATAACAAAATCTATTGCTAGTTTTGTGCTATGGATTTTACAGATGTAGAGAATAGATACCTAGCTAAACTCATAAAGCAAGACAAGTTTCCTAAGTATATTAGTGGTAAAACACCAATAGACCATTCACAGTCATTTCATGGAAATATTGAAAATTTCATAGGCTTTGCGCAAATACCTATGGGACTTGCGGGGCCATTACTTATGGATGGTACTGCTGGTATGAGTGAACATTGGGTGCCAATGGCTACTACAGAAGGTGCTTTAGTAGCCTCTTACAGTAGAGGGATAAAAGCAGGTTCTATGAGCGGTGGATTTGTATCTAGAACTATATCTAACGAAGTACAACGGAGTCCTTATTTTGAATTTGAGAATCTCAAAGATGCCCTAGATTTTGGTCAATGGGTTAAGTCTATGCAGCCATTGATCAGTGCTGGAGTAAGCGAGGTGAGTAGATTTGCCAAACTTATAAGTATAGAGACCTTGCATGAGGGCAATGGGGTACACGTGACCTTGTCTTTTGAGACAGGTGCAGCAGCAGGGCAAAATATGGTGACCATAGTTACCGACCACGTCCTGAAGCAGGTAATAGCTCAAGCGCCAGTAAAACCAACCTTATTTTATATTGAAGGGAACATGTCAGGTGATAAAAAAGCAAATATTAAATCTCTAAGTAAAGTAAGAGGGAGGAAAGTCATATCGGAGGTTGTGGTCTCCAAACAAATCATAGAAGAGGTACTAAAGTCATCGGCAGAGAATATTGCAAAGTTCTGGCAAACAGGTACGATCGCTGCGGTACAATCAGGAGCCGTTGGTAATAATGGACACATTACTAATGCTCTGACGGCCATATTTATCGCTTGTGGTCAAGATGTCGCTTGTATTGCGGAGGCTGCAGTAGGAGTCGGTAGGATGGAAGCTAGAAGCAACGGAGATCTATATGCTTCATTGACGTTGCCGGGGCTGATAGTCGGTACTATTGGAGGAGGTACCGCACTACCTACTCAGAAGGAGTCTTTAGAAATGATGGATTGTAGTACAGCAGACGACGTAGGCAAGTTTGCAGAAGTATGTTGTGCAGTGGCTCTCGCTGGAGAGTTATCTATTGGTGCTGCTATTGCAGAGGGGCATTTTGCAGCAGCTCATAAAGCATATGGTAGGAAGTGATAGATAAAGAGTTACTGGATTATAACTATTCAGCTACTTCTATAGCACCATTCAGAGATTTATTGTAGCATCTGTGTTAGCTCGCTAGTATTGAAAATATTAGAAGTGTTTTCACTAATACACTTATGTTTTTACAAAAAACAAATCTATCCCAATCACTACCTCTTTATTTTATTATTGGCAAGTTGAGTTGCCTCTAATAAATCGCTGAAATCAAATAAGATCATAAAATAATTAAATCTTATTGAATCCAATTTTTGATTTAGACTCGTACAATTAAAAGTACGCTTATAAAAATTTATGCTCAAAGTCAATGTTCACTAGTGCTCTATTTTCTTGTTGTTGAATTTTATAAGTAATTGTTTTTGGGAGCATATGCTCCTACATTCATACTATTGCAAACTTTTAATTTGACCAATATGAATCTTCCATTTTCTTCATTTGTGCAAGTCTTAACGCTATTTATTTTCTGTTTAACGAGCACATTGGCGCAAGCTCAAAAGCTTAATGGTTACATAAAAAACGATAATAATGAAGCCATCATTGACGCCTACCTGTGGATCAATGATGGGGCATTGCACAGTCATAGCAACGAAATCGGTCATTTTACAATAAATAATGTCCACGTTAATGATACCTTACATATCAATTATTTTGGTTCAAAATCAATAATACATACGATTACTCA
>CALDEO010000269.1 GCA_937942465.1 uncultured Saprospiraceae bacterium | reverse complement strand
GGGTCTATATCCAATAATCTATTTGACTGATCGGTACCATCGGTACCGTTATTCCACTCGGAGTTATCGATAGGCAATCCATTGAGGAGTATGAGTGGTTGATTTTTATTGCCAAAAGATCTAAAGCCTCGCATTGTGATCCGTGATGAAGCTCCTGGCGTAAATGAATTTGCTGTGATATTTAGACCAGCAGCCTGACTCTGTATCATCCTTGTAGCATCTCCGGTATGACTATCATTTAGATGATCATTGGATATAGTCTCATGATTGTATAAGCCATATACATGATGATCTATAGATGATGGAGTTGGTTTTTCTTTCAATAGTAGGGTGTCGACCTCTTGCGATTGCACTTCAATTGAGCACATTATAAAGATTAAACTGAGTATAGTTACACTGCTTATTTTACCCATCTTGATGTTAATTTAGTTGTAAATCAGAATCACTATATCTTTCACCCACGTTTTCACTAGTTTCCTAAAATACGCTTTTATCTGTATTTTTCATAAGGGAATGAAGATATACTTTATGGGGTGTTTAATTTCTTGAGTTGTGAGATTTTATATCTCTGAATGAAAACCACATTATGAGCAAGAGTTATTGTTCTTTAATCCAAAATAAAAGATACAAATGATCATAATGAGTCTCTCTCATTCATTATCCAACGTACACCAAATTATGAATCTCGTACATAGATGACTTTAAAGTGGGGTAGTTATGCTTTAAGGAGTTTTTGGAGTGCAGCAGTTGTTATCAGTTGATCCGTTTATTTGAGTTTTACCGCCATTTGTTACAATATGTATATAGTATAGACCACACTCCATGCACGCTGCATTGTTATCGACTTCGTATTTGTAATCAAACATATAAGAAAGCAAAAGTTGTTGTTCTGCTGCCGATAGATTTCTACCTGCTTCAACGGTACGAGTTAATACTACTTGACCTTCGGGATTGGCACAATGTTGAAAGACAAAGCTTACATTCTTACCTATTAGATATCTGGGTAAACCTCTAGCTGCAGAGCCTCTTTTTATTAATTTACGTTTTATAGCTAAGGTGTTTTCGAGATATACTCCGTCATCGTCTTTATTGTAAGTAGGTAGCTCAAAGCCATCTAGACTTAGACAAGCCTCTATTTCTGGTCTGTGCTCAATGGTTATCAGATATTGAATGCTATCTATCGATACGAACTCTACTTGTGAGGCATTATAAAGCCTAGTGCTACTCGAATTACAAGATATAATACTGACTAACAATAGAAGAGTACACCCAGTTAAAAGGACCCGATAAAATTGACTCAAAATTATGTTCGTTGTTTTTACAATATTTCAATACTCAGCTATCTATCATGGTATTTAGATAGCAGGAGCAATATAACCGCTATGCTTATTCAATTATTAAGACAATCTAGTACTACCTCTTACGAGTATGTACATAGTTGTCGATGCCCTGTTGCTTCAATCTAGAAGATACATTCAATGCATCATCATAGTCACTGTATCTACCAGCACAAACACTATGAAACTCAGATAGATCAAATACAATAACCTCTGATGTATATCCTAGGTTATTTAACTTAGATCTCATTTTATTAGCATTGCCTTCTACTAGGTAGCTACCGGCGATTACTAGGTAACGACCGTTGGAGTTGGTATTACTACTCACATTGTTTTGCGGTCTAGCTGGTGTCGTGTTGTTTCTTGGAGCCGGTCGAGATGCTGGTTTATTCTCTAACTCATCATCGATACTACTATAGTCGATTTCATCTTCTTCATCATCGGCTACATCCGCAGTATTAGTGTCGTCTTCAAACTCATCGTCAGAGATTGTCTCTGTTTCAGAATCCGCTACTTCGTCTGCAAAAAAGTCATCCTCCACATATTCGGTGTCATCACCGACTGCGTCATCTAGAGCAACTGTTACGGTATCGTCCGCGGTAGTACTATTACAAGATTTGAATATGCTTGAAAACCAAAACCATAAGGCTAAGATTACAAATGCGTAGATTATTATTTTGACAACTCGTCCCATGATTGAGCTTTTTAATTTGATATTAAGGATGAAATTACGAATTTTTATAATATATAAAAAGTTCATAGACATTTTATTGCTTCAATAATGCTCAAATAAGCCCTTTTGGTTCAACTTTAACTAAAATACTTATTACGAAAGTATTCGTACTTTAATTTGCAACTACGAAGTTATTCGTATATACTTGTATTACGAAAGTGTTCGTATTTAATATTTATTCATAATATTGAAATGTGAATACAAGTATCTAACAAGAATAATATGCAATCTAATAAACCTACAGAATCAGAATTACAGATCCTACAGATCCTTTGGGAGTTTGGTCCTAGTTCGGTCCGATATGTCAATGATAAACTCAATGACACTCGTGAGGTAGGGTATACGACTACGCTTAAGATCATGCAGATCATGTCTGACAAGGACCTCGTCTCTCGTGATACAACGCAGCGTACTCATATCTACTCATCGCATGTATCCGAGGATCATACGCAGCAAAACTTACTTAGCTCATTTATCAACTCTGCATTTAGAGGATCAGCTACTAAGCTTGTAATGCAAGCATTAGGTACTGACAAGGCTACAACTGAGGAGCTACAAGAGATCAAAGATCTTATTGCTAAAATCGAAAAAACGAAGTCATGATCAACGAATTTTTAGATTTAGTAGATAGTAGCATACTTGCAGCATTGGTGGAGACATTGCTTCATTCTCTATGGCAGGCAAGTATCATCGCATTGATCTTACATTTTGTTTTGCAACGGATTACAGACAATAAAGCCTCACTACGATATAAGATTTCTATATCAGCACTGTTTAGTTGTTTAGCACTATCGGTAACTACGTTTAGTTGGGTTTACTTTGCCGAAGCTGCGACTCCATTAATAGCTATAGATACAGACGTACTAGCGGTGAGCAACTCGTCGATCTCAAGTGATAACGGTATGCATAGTATCTACGGTTACTTATTGCCATATCAAGATACAATATTGATCGTATGGCTTGTTGGCGTATTTTTATTCAGCTTTAAGCTTATGTTTTCTTACATCTACATACAGTGGATATCAAGAGATAGTAGGCTCAAGGCCAATATAAAACTCACAAATATTCTCAATAAGACCAATGCATCATTAGCTATCAAAAAGCAGATCAAGATATACGAGTCAGACTATGTCAATGGACCGCTGATGTTAGGTATATTGAAGCCTATAATATTGTTTCCAGTAGGGCTGCTCAATCAGTTGACTACGGCAGAGGTAGAGAGTATATTGGCTCATGAAGTAGCTCACGTTATGAGATCCGACTTCTTGATCAATATCATGCAATCTATTGTGGAGGTACTGTTTTATTATCACCCTGCGGTATGGTGGATATCTGCTAATGTAAGAGCAGAAAGAGAATATGCCTGCGACCAACTTGTAGTAGCACATAGCGACCGACCAGTAGATTATGCTAAACTTTTGGTCAGATTACAAGAATACTCAAACCATAACAACAACCAACTTACTCTTGCTTTTGCAGGAGATAATAAGAACTTTTCTAATCGAATAAAAAGAATTTTAAACATGTCGAACAACAGATTATTTATCAAAGAAAAAGTACTTGCGTTAACTTTTATCGGGCTATCCGTTTTTATATTTTCCTTTAGTAATGCGGCATATGATTACAACAGTATTGATCTAGATGAGCCAATTGTAGAGCTACCGAGTCCGGTATTATTGCCTATACTGCCAGTAGCACTAGACACGTTGCCAGAGGTAAAAACTCAAGAAAAGAAAATTAAAAAAATCATCAGTATCGATGACTCAAGTGATATAATGATTATCAAAAAAGAGATTTCTGGGTCAGATGAAGAAGACCAAGACATTGAGCTTGAAATGGAGAATGGAGAAGTCTCAAGCATGATTGTCAATGGCAAAAAAGTAGACCCAGTAGACTATGATCAATATATGGAGAAGTTTGATGTTGATACCAACATGAACACTGATGTCGATGGGAATAAGACTATTACAAAGACCTACACATTTGACTCAGATAGTGATGAAATGGATGAGTCGCATGAAAAGAGTATAAGAGTAAAGACACTTAGACTAGGAGAAAAAGTAAATCAGAGAGAACTCAAAAAAATGCTAGAAATTCTAGAAAAACAAGAAGGTCTGGCAGACTTACAAGATCTCAAAGCTTTAAAAGCGTTAGAAAATCTTGACGGTATAGAAGGTCTCGAAGAACTGAAAAGTTTAGAATCATTGAAAGCTCTCGATGCATTAAAAGGATTGGAAGGTCTTGAGGGATTAGATGCTCTAGACGGAGAGTCGATTCGAATAAAAATGCTGGATGGAGATGGCAATTTGATTTTTATTGATGAAGATATGGATATCGATTTTGACAGTTTTGATTTCGATACGATGGGTGAAAATCCAACGATCATCATGAAAAGATTTGAAGAAGTTAATGATGAGCACTTTCAGTTTCCAAATGGCGATAGCGAATTTAGATTCGAATCATTTGGCTCAGGTAAATCTATATCTGATAAAATAGCCTACAAATTGAATAAAGATGGGCTCTTAGAGATAGATCAAAACAACAAAATAGAGTTGTCTGGTAAGCACCTTAAAATCAATGGTGATAAGCAACCCAAAAACATATTCAGCAAGTACAAGAGGTACTACGAGGAGATCATGGGCATGGAGCTGACCAAAGGTTCAAAAATAGAATTTGAGGCAAAAGGTAAGAGTCAAGCGATCCGATCATTCTAGAATACGATAAATTTTGGTTTATAAAGAATGTCACGAATAGTGACAAAAAGAAAGACCGTTAGGACATTTCCTGACGGTCTTTTATATTTGGATAAATAGTTTTTTGGGTAAATTAATACCCCGTATCTGATTATAAGATGATATAAGTATAGAAAATGCTGCTTCGCTCGTTTAATTAATTTAAATTAATTTTACCAGCATATGAGGATACATTCATTTTCTAGGGTTCTAGCCACGATACTTGGGATTCCATTTGTAGCATGT
>CALDEO010000268.1 GCA_937942465.1 uncultured Saprospiraceae bacterium | reverse complement strand
ACAACAATTAGGATCCAATAAATCAAAATAAATAGGTTATTTACTTGGTTGGACACATTGAATGCTTCTAAAACAAGCGAAATAGGCACAAAAATAATGGACCAAAAACTGACCAAGTAGATATTCAAAACTATATGTTCGTAAAAGTTTCTTTTGTGAGCTATGTAAGCGAGGACACTCGTAATACTGAACAATAAAATATTGACTAACAATAAGGTAAATTGCTTAGAAGAACTACTCGATACTACAATGCCTAAAAAGTCATTGCCTACCATCAGCTGAATTACAAAAAATAGCGCTGCTATTGCTAAAAATCTACCAGGACTAAAATGGTACCGTCTGAAACCGTTCCAGTAGTTAGTTACTAGCGTTTTAGGGTCTACGAACGCTAACTTTACATTATTATACAATGATTTTTCTACAGAAAAGATACCTCCGAATATATCTTTCAAAAGTGATATACTGGTAATCTTTTCAGCCTTGAAGTATTGCCCACAACTAGGACAATACCTCTCCGTTATTTGTGAGGAACAAACAGAACACTCCATTAATTAGTATTGGTTAGATGCAGAATAATAGAACTACACTTAGAGCGAATACTAACTCTGCTAACATCCAAAGAGAAACTACTTTTTTGACTTTCATGGTTTATCAATTAAATGAATTACAATCTTGTGTACCCTAAAGTTACAAAAAAATAAAAAGCCTCAATCAGTTATCGACTAACACTCTTAAGTATCCGACTACATGCAGGTCTCACAACTACAGTACCGTATCTAATCGTCCTGTATAGAAGATGTACCCAAGTCTATTTTTAAGTAACTTGGCTACGGTATTGAGCTGCTTGAGCTGACTATCTACGTACTTCTGCTCTCGACTATTGACTAAAAATAGTGAACTCTCACCAAGCGTTAATTTTTGGTTTTCGGCCAGAAGTATCCGCTGGTAATTACTTACACTTGCGGTTAATACCTCGATTGATGCCGCTAGTAATTGATCGTTTTGTGCATATTGATCTAGCTGTAGCTGAATAGACCTTTTCTTAAGAATCATATCATTGGACGCTTGACCTATTTTAGCATCCGTCATTTTTAATTTCCCACGTTCTTTCCTTAAAAACAAAGGATACTTTAAGGTTGCTCCCAACTTATAATTGTCAAGTCTTACCTCAGCAAATATATCATCATCTGTGCTACCGACTAATGGATTGTAATATACTCTTAAGTCTGGCTTAAGGTCTTCCTTTTGCAACAGCCTATCTATTTCTAAGCTTTCAAGTTTAAGTCCATACTGTTGTATATTCGGATGTAAATCCAAAAGCTCTTCTTGTTTAATGATCAACTCTTGAAGGTCATCATTTAAAAATACTACGTCGATATCCTCTGGAGTCGTTTCTACATCCATCTCTAAGGGTACTACCCCATCCAACCATAAAAAACTCTCTACTTCTAACTTTGTATTTTGTAAGTTTTGCTCGGCAGTTATCAATAGTTGTTGTCTATTCTGTACCGATAAGAAGGCCTCCAATGTATCTATTGCAGCCTTGTCTCCACCTATAAAACTAGATTTAGTCCCTTCATATCTATTTTGAGATAATTGCAAACCCTCACTAGCTACTTGTGTGATATCCGCGGCTACTTGCCAGTTAATATATGCTGATCCTGCGTTGTATAGAAGTTCATTAAGCAAGAGCTGTTGTTCTATTTTTGTTGATCTTGTAAAGACATCAGCTTGACGCAATGTAGCTCGCCGCTCATCTAATACCAAGCCTTTGCCCAATGGGATACTGATACCTGCATTCCATAAGCCTCTTGTCGGAGTGAAGTCCGTCGGATCAAAATACTCACCTGCGGTACGGTCGTATCCTGCTTTCACTTCTATACCATACCATGTAGGTATTTTGAGACCACCATTGATCAAGGAATAGTAATTTTTATCTTCAAAGTTTTTGAGGTCATAGCTCCCCTCTATCTTTGGATCAAATCCTCCTCTTGCCATCATCGCGTTGCCATCGGCAGCATCATTGAGCAGCTCCAGTTGCAGCATTACAGGATGGTGATCCTTGACCAATGTAATATATTGATCAAATGACATAGTCGTGCTATCCTGCTGCGCAGCTATATCGGCTATTGATAGCAATAAGCATAGAGCACAAACTAGGTACTTGACCGTATTTTTGATATTTAAAAGTATAACCATTTCTTATTTTACTTTTCGTAATGGAGCTTTAGTTTTGACATCTACTCTCTCTTTTTTCTTATAATAGTCTGGCGGAAATCCATTTAACTGACGCCACAACTCATAACCCACACTTACATCCTTGAGCAGTGTTATGGTATTGGCTCCACCACCTATTCTTACTTCCTTGGGCCATGCCTTTTCAGACTCATCAGGTGCAACCATGACTCGATACTTTCCATTCTTACTTATGAAGAAATCGATCGCAAATACCTTACCTGCAAAAGTACCGTATGAGTTTTCGGGCCATCCACTAAATACGATTGCTGGCCATCCATCAAACTGTACCATGACACCCTCACCGACCTCTAAAAGTGGCACATCTTGCGGATTAACATACATCTCTACTGCCAACTCATAATCTGTGGGCATGATGCTGACTAAATCCTCACCTGCTTTGATAATCTCACCGATACCCGATCGTATCGCCTTGGTGATGATACCGTCGACCGGTGACTTAATGAAGTAATTGTCTTGTCTCACTTCATAGCTATTGTACTGAGATTGCAGCTTATTGATATCTGCCTCAGAGTTATATTGTAATGATAATGCCGACTGTCTATCTGACTGTGATTTGGCGATTTTATTACGATAGTCGTTTTTGATCGCATTGACATTCGCTTGTAGATTGAGTCGCTCATTGGACCATGTTAAAAGCTTATTTTTTAATGAAACTACTTTGGCATTCGCCTCTTGCAGCGTCAAGCTCTTCGATTCTAGATCCGTCAGAGACTTAAGTCCACTATCATACATCTGTTGCATCCGATCAAGTTGATTCTGAGCTTGTTGAAACTTCAATTCAGCAGCTACAAGATCGATACTATCACTCTGAAATTTAAGCTGATTTTGCTTCATCTTAATATCATTCTGCGCAAGCTTAACTTCTAATCCTTGCACTAATGCCTGATACTGCTCTTGTAGATTGACAGCTTTAGAAGCATAAGCATCTTTAGATCCACTCTTAGCTTGGATCTGACTATCGGTACGTGCTAATATTGCAGGATCAAGATACTCTTCCTTGACCTCCGATATATGCATGATCGTATCTCCTTTACTTACTCGTTGTCCTTCTACTACATACCAGTTTTCGATCTTACCACCGATAACCGCTTGCACCGTCTGTGGACGATCATCGGGGCTCATCGTAGTCACATACCCTTTGGATCTGATATTCTGAGTCCATGGCAAAAACATGGCTAATATCGATATGACCGCAAACACTGCAATCAGCTTAATCAATACGCTAGATACAGACTTACGTCCCAATAAATCAAAAGACTTATACTTCTCTAGTACTATTTTAGAATCAATCCTTCCTGGACTTATATTAAGCATATCTTATTTCATTTTATTGTTAGCAGTGATTCTCCCTTTGTCCATGTATACATGATTTGGGATATACTTATTCCATAATGGATCGACGGTAGTCACCATGATAGACCATCCATGTCTGCTGTCCGTTATTGCTTTAATAATATCTTCTTTCTCTTCTTTCTGTACGTGATCTAGAGGGTCTTCTAAAATTAAAAACTTAGGACTATTGACGATGGCTCTTGCCAATATTATCTTATTGACCACACTCCTCGGTACTCGGTGACCCTCAGGATCTAATGTAGTATTGAGTCCATCACTAAGTGTACCTATAAAGTCCGTTAAAGTCAACATCTCACATACTTCTAAGACTCTCTGCGTAGATATATCGGGTCTACCCATGAGGATATTCTCCATAAATGTACCTATGAATATCTGGTTATTACTTAATGCATATCCAACATTCTTACGCAATACTTTATAATCAATAGATTGCATTGATAAGCCATTAAACTCGATGACTCCCTCTGTAGGATCTAATATACCACTGCACAGATGCATCAAGGTCGACTTACCTGCACCACTAGACCCCATGATGCATAAGGAACTACCCTCTTTCATCTCAAGCGTGACATCATGCAGTATGGCGTCATCTGAGTTGGGGAATGTAAAACCTACTTTACGCAATGATAGTTGCATTCCAGTAAGGTCAGCCTCTAGACTATACCCGTCGTCTTGGTCCAACTCCATATCTGTAATCTTACCGATCTTCTCTAAAGCAGTCAATACATCGTAGATAGAATCTAATGACTTTATCAATTTCTCAACAGAGTTGATAATCAATATGATAATGATCTCTGCGGCTACAAATTGACCAATATTCATCTCTTGATCAAATACTAGCAATCCACCAATGATCAATAGACCCGCCGCAATCAATACTTTAAATCCAATTAAATGCAAAAATTGACGAACCAAAACCTTAAAGTGACTCTCCCTAGCTTTGAGGTACTTTGATACATTTTCATCTGTCTTACGGAGAGCAATATCCTGATCACCGACTAACTTAAATGATAATCTCGCTCTAGCGATCTCCTCTAACCAATGGGCAATCTCATACTTATACTTTGACTCTTCGAGACTGGTGCTAATCCCTTTAGGGCCTGTGATCATAAATATCACATAGACCAACATGACTAGTATAATACCGAATATCACAAAGAATGGATGATACATACTCAACACCAAAATACCGACTACAATCTGAAATGCCGCAAGTGAAAAATCTATCAATATCTTAGGCAGCCCTTTCTGAATAGTCAATGTATCAAAGAAACGATTGGCTAATTCTGGTGCATAGTACTTATGCAGCTCTTTGGATCGAATCCTCGGTATCCGGTAAGCAAACTCAAATGATGCTCTACTAAATATCTTCTGAGCAATATTCTCCACAATCCTCAATTGTAATAGCTGTAATAACCCTGTAAGAGCAATACCAAATATTACAAATGAAACTAATACAATCCACGAGGTGGATACTTCTCCACCTTGAATCAAGTTAATGATCGCTTGAATACCTAATGGCAACGATAGGTTGACCAATCCATTGAAAAGTGCATATACATACACTTGTGTGATATCCTTACGATCTACTTGTAAAAGTCTATTAAGTCTATTAAGCGGCTTTATCATAAAATCAATATTCGAATATAAATGATGAACTCTACAAAGATATGTAACACTTATGTTTTTATTTCGTTGAGCGAAGATACAACAACTTTTATTAATAATAGTTTTACTATCACAAATATAATTATTACTTTTACCTTATGCCGCAAATACATGTTACCATAGACGTCTGTACATCAATATACTTACGTAATCCTCTAGATACCACTTTGGGTAAAAATATACTCAAACATGCGATCATCTTAATGGATCAAATAGGGTTTGACGAGTTCAATTTTAAAAAGCTTGCTTCAGAGATGGGGTCAACTGAAGCCTCAGTCTATAGATACTTTGAAAATAAATACAAACTACTCACCTACTTAGTCGCTTGGTACTGGGACTACATGCATTTTTTGATACTTTTAGACATTCGTAATATTGAAGATCCTAAACGAAAAATGAATATTGCTATCGAAACTCTCGTCCTTGTGAGAGATAATACAGCAACTCCTGAGTATATCAATATAAGTAAACTCCATACCATCGTTGTAGAGAATGCATCTAAAGTCTACCATAACAAACTAGTAGATACATTAAAAAAAGAAGGTTATTATATAAATCTCCAGAAGCTTGTAAACACTATATCTGCAAATATATTAGAGATTAATTCTGAGTTTAAATACCCAAAAGCTATAGCAACTAATATTATCGAGCTATCGCTTAATAATGAATACTATATAGAGCATCTCCCAGGGCTTACGGATCAAGATACAACTACCCACCTATCTCCTAGAAAGCAGACAATAGAGATGATAAAGTACTACGTTGACCGAATAATTTAGGCCATTTACAACGTTGATATTGCACATAATAGAGTTAAGAATTAAGCATTCTCAAAAATTGTCACTTTTAAATAATAAGTGTAGTTTAGAGCAACACAAAAAAAACATCTATTATGAAAAAAACGCTACTATTATCATTGGTAATGCTATTTGCCTTAACTGGTTACTCACAACGAAGAAAACCAAAAAAATCACGTCAGAAAGCGAAAACGGAAAAAACGATCACAGAAAAAGCACCTATAGATATACCAGAGAAATACAGAGCTATCTTTCTAGGTACAGGGCCAAGGTTTCTTAATACTGATCCAGGAGAAATACAAGTCAATTATATTGATAACTCCCCATCTATGGATGAGCTATCAACAACTACAGTAATTGAAGATGGTTATACAAATCTTGGCATCCAATTAGGATTTAAGTGGGGACGATACAAGGGTATTTCTCATGCGCTTACTATTGATGTGTCCGTTGG
>CALDEO010000267.1 GCA_937942465.1 uncultured Saprospiraceae bacterium | reverse complement strand
CACTAATAAGGATCAGATCCATGTCAGCACAAAGAATAGCATCAAGATACGCCAAGTCCCTACTTGATTTTGCTGTAGAGCAAAACAGTGTACAAGAGATATTGGGGGATATGAATACGTTCAAAGCGATGGCTGAAAATAGAGATTTACAGCTATTACTTAAGAGCCCAATCGTAAATGCGGTAACAAAGCAAAAGGTATTTACAGCGTTATTTGGCGATAAGCTGAGTAAAACAACAAATAGCTTTTTTGAAATCATCTTGAGAAAGGGTAGAGAGTCATACCTTGGTTCTATTGCAGATTCTTTCATTGCTTTATATAAGCAAAGTAGAGGGATCTCTGATGTAACCTTGACTACCGCGACACCACTATCTGAGGAGGTATTAGCCAGAATCAAAGGTGAGTTGCTCAAGAGTACTGCAACTGACAAAGAAGTAGAGATAAAAACTGAAGTAGATCCTGCAATTTTAGGAGGATATATAATAGAAATAGGAGACCGACTATATGACGACAGTGTTGCTCATAAATTGGAAGAACTAAAAAAGAATTTTGTAGGTAATGACTATGCTGTCCAAGTTTAAGGACATCTTATTTATTGCCTTTTTGAATATTATTAAATAAATCATAAACCTCGATACAATGATCGACGTAAAACCTGATGAAATATCCGCAATACTTAAGCAACAACTTGCTGGAGTAAGCTCAGAAGCCGAACTAGAAGAAATTGGTACTGTACTCCAAGTAGGAGATGGTATTGCGAGAGTTTATGGTCTGACAAAAGTACAAGCAGGAGAGCTCGTAGAGTTCGAAACAGGTGTACAAGCTATCGTATTAAACCTTGAGGAAGACAACGTAGGTGTTGTACTTTTGGGTTCAAGCGATAATATTAAAGAAGGATCAACAGTAAGAAGAACAAGAACTATCGCATCACTTCCTGTAGGGGAAGGAATGTTGGGTAGAGTTGTAGATCCTCTAGGTCAACCAATTGATGGAAAAGGTCCAATCAAAGGGAAGACTTATGACATGCCTTTAGAAAGAAAAGCTCCTGGTGTTATCTATAGACAACCAGTAACAGAGCCTCTTCAGACAGGTATTAAGGCGATTGACTCAATGATTCCTATTGGTAGAGGTCAGAGAGAATTGATCATCGGTGACAGACAGACTGGTAAAACAGCGATTGCTATCGATACAATCTTAAATCAAAAAGAATTTTTTGACAAAGGAGAGCCTGTATTCTGTATATATGTGGCTTCTGGCCAGAAGGCATCTACAGTTGCGCAAGTAGCTAAGGTACTTGAAGAAAACGGAGCAATGGACTATACTGTGATCGTAGCATCACCAGCATCAGATCCAGCACCACTTCAGTATTATGCACCATTTGCAGGAGCAGCGATTGGAGAATTTTATAGAGATACAGGTAGACCAGCATTGATTGTATTTGATGATTTATCAAAGCAAGCAGTAGCATATAGAGAAGTATCATTACTTCTAAGAAGACCTCCGGGTAGAGAGGCATATCCTGGAGATGTATTTTACTTACACTCAAGGTTACTTGAGAGAGCAGCAAAAGTTATTGCTGATGATAGTATCGCAAGAGATATGAATGATTTGCCACAGTCACTAGTTGACGCAGGTATCGTTAAAGGTGGTGGTTCATTAACTGCACTACCAATCATCGAAACTCAAGCTGCCGATGTATCAGCATATATCCCGACTAACGTAATATCTATTACAGATGGTCAAATATTCTTGGAGTCTAACTTATTTAACGCAGGTGTAAGACCAGCGATTAATGTAGGTATCTCAGTATCAAGAGTAGGTGGTAATGCACAGATCAAATCAATGAAAAAAGTATCTGGTACTTTAAAGTTGGATCAAGCAGGATATAGAGAGCTAGAAGCATTCTCTAAATTTGGATCTGACCTTGATGCAGCAACACTTTCAGTGCTTGATAAGGGTAAGAGAAACGTTGAAATATTGAAGCAACCACAATATTCTCCAGTATCAGTAGAGAAGCAAGTAGCGATCATCTACCTAGGTACTAAAGGATTATTGAAAGATGTGCCAGTAAATAAGGTTAAAGAATTTGAAGAATTATTCTTGACTAGTCTAGAGCAAAGACATCCAAATGCATTGGCTGACTTCAAAGCAGGTAAATTATCTGAAGAAGCAATCAAAGCAACAACTTCGTTAGCTGCAGAGCTTTCGAAACAATTTGCAAAGTAAAGACAATTTGAATAGTCGATCAGTGATTAGTTTATAAAGTTAAATCGTTACAAACTAATTACTGATCACTTCTCAACTATATAAAGTAGTACCATGAGTGGACAATTAAAAGAAGTAAGAGAACGGATTAGTTCCGTAAAATCAACACAACAGATCACCAAAGCTATGAAAATGGTTTCGGCAGCTAAGTTGCGTCGTGCTCAAGATGCGATTACAGATATGCGTCCATATGCGGATAGACTGGATCACATGCTTAAGAATATCCTATCTAACATGGATGGTGATATGGAGACTTCTTTTGGTACAGAAAGAGAAATTAACAAAGTTTGTATCGTAGTAGTTACCTCTGATAGAGGACTCTGTGGAGCATTCAATACGAATGTAAATAAGCAAGCTGCAATATTAGTAGAGAAATATAAAGATGTACGAGAAGCGGGTGGCTTAAGTATGTTATTCATAGGTAAGAAAGGGTATGACTTCGCTAAGCGTAGATATGCTGATTGTAATCTGATAACTGATTACGTAACTTACATGACTACACCAGATCATAAGCACTTAGCAGAAGTAAGTTCATTTTTGATGGATCAATTCGAGGCAGGAGAGTTTGATAGAGTAGATGCATGCTATAGTAAGTTTAAAAATGCTGCGTTACAGTTTGCAATAGGATTGCAATACTTACCAGTAGCTCCTGTAGAAATCGAAGAGGATGCAGATGCTGAGGCAAAAGCTGATTATATATTCGAGCCAGGTAAAGAAGAATTATTAAATCATTTAATACCTTCAATCCTTCAGACGACTTTCCAGAAGTTTGTATTGGACACAAATGCTTCACAGCATGGTGCTCGTATGACCGCAATGGACAAGGCAACTGAAAATGCTGAAGACATGTTAAGAGGATTGAAAATTCACTATAACAAAGCAAGACAAGAGGCTATTACCAAAGAACTCTCAGAGATCGTTGGTGGAGCAGCTGCGCTTGGTGGATAATATTTACCCTAGGTTTATTATTGTATTTTTATGGTTAAAATTTCGAAACGGAGCGAGGAGTTACCTCAAAGTCCCATAAGGAAGTTGTATCCCTATGCTGAAGCTGCTAAAGCTAAAGGAGTAGAAGTGCTTCATCTTAATATTGGGCAACCAGATGTATTAACCCCTAAAAATGCTTTACAAGCAGTCAAAGACTACGATGTCGATATAGTAAAATACGGAGCATCAAGTGGTAAAATTCAACTTAGAAAAGCAATTGCCAATCATTACATTAAGCATGTTGCAAAGATTAATTACGAGGACGTATTTGTAACAACGGGAGCATCGGAGGCCATACAGTTTGTACTTTTTACAGCTATGGATGCTGGTGATGAGATCATTATTCCTCAACCGTTTTATGCTAATTATATTGGTTATGCTCAGATGGCAGACATTGCTATCGTGCCTATAAATAGTGATATTGATAGAGCTTTTAAATTACCAGAGATCAACCAATTTGAAGAGTTAATCACAGATAAGACTAAGGCAATTCTACTGTGTAATCCTAATAATCCGACGGGGCAGTTGTACACAGAGTCAGATCTACAGGCACTTGCAATGCTCTCAAAGAAAAACGATATCTATTTAATAGTGGACGAAGTATACCGTCCATTTGTATATACAGATAAGTTTTATTCGGCCTTATCGCTTAATGATATGGATGATCATGTAGTTGTTATTGATAGTATTTCTAAAGTATTCAGTGCTTGTGGTGCAAGAGTGGGATGTGTGGTCACACGTAATAGAAAACTACTAGATAGTATTGAGAAATATGGTCAACTACGGTTGTCCCCGCCTGATTTTGGTCAAGAGTTAGCCATTACTTGTTACAATATCTACGATGAGTATATTGGTGCTGCCAAGCTACAATACGAAGCAAGAAGAGATCTAGCTTATAGTCGCTTGTCTAATATTGAAGGTGTTAAAACCTATCTACCGCCAGCAGCATTTTATAATATGATCGAGTTGCCAGTCGAGGATGCAGAGCACTTCTGTAAGTGGTTGCTATCATCATTTAGACATCAGGGTAGAACACTTATGTTGGCTCCAGCCAATGGATTTTATCGAGACCAGCTACTTGGTAAAAGTCAAGTTCGATTGGCTTTCGTATTAAATGTAGAAAAGCTGAACCTTGCTTTTGATATACTAGAGGCAGGATTAATAGCTTATAGGGGTCGTATAGCATAAGTATTACTCAAATACCACGGTCTTATTCTTATAAGTCATCACATTGTGATTGATATGCGACCATATTGCTTGTGCAAATACAATCTTCTCAATATCCTTTCCTTTACGTTTTAAGTCTTTGATAGAATCCCTATGTGATATTGGGATTACATCCTGGCATATAATAGGTCCCTCATCTAAGTCAGAAGTTACATAATGTGCTGTAGCTCCCATAAACTTCACGCCACGCTTAAATGCATTCCCGTAAGGGTCAGCTCCAGCAAATGCAGGTAACGATGAGTGATGTATATTGATGATCTTATTCTGGTACTGAGATACCATATTTTCAGAGATGATCTGCATATAGCGGGCTAGTACGATGAGATCTACGTTGTGTTTTTCTAGTAGGGCTATCTCTTTGGCTTCTTGCTCCTGCTTATTCTCTTTAGTAATTGGAATATGATAGAAAGGTATACCATGTCGTTCTGCGACTACTCTGAACTTATCATGATTACTGATGATAAGTGGGATTTCTATTTTCCACTCTTTTGATTCCCATCTTGCTAGAATATCATATAAGCAATGTCCATACTTTGAAACAAATATAGCAACCCGAGGTATGCATTG